>NZ_JBSGDY010000194.1:0-9932 GCF_053602615.1 Micromonospora sp. NPDC004336 | reverse complement strand
CTCCGGCGTGCCCGCCTCGGCGAACAACACCTCCCGCAACGGACGCGGCAGCAGCGGGTCGAGCTGACCGCACACCTCGTCCAGCGCGGCCGCGAGGTCAGCGTGTAGGTGCCGCTACCCGCGCGGTTGACGACGATCACGCCGACGCAGCCGTCGGCCGGCGCCGTGTACCCGAGGGACTCCGGCTGGCCGGCCCCGGCCCCGGTGGCGGCCGCCGCGCTCGCCCGGTCGCGCACGTACGTGGCCGGCGCACCCGCCGTCGAGGACACCACGAACAGTTCGGCGTCCTGGCTCGGGTCGCCCGGCGTCACGGTGAACGTCACCTGCTGGCCGGCGGTCAGGCACGAGTTCCAGACGGCGACCACGTCGGCCGCGCCCATCTGCCGCTTGGCGGTGTCGACGAGCGTCTGTCCGCCGTCGGCCAGCTCGACGGTGTACGCCCCGGTGCCGCTGACCCGGTGGACCCGGGGGTAGTAGTCGCCGAGCGGGCGCCGTCCGGCGTTCGAGTCGACGGCGACGAAGTCGGTGACGTCCACGCCGAGCAGGCTCTCCTCCAGGCGCTGGGTCTGTGCCCGGTCGTCGAAGACCGTCAGGTCGTCGTCGGCGCCCGCCGGCGGGCGGACCGCCACGACCGACCACGCCTCGTGCCGCGTCTCGTACCGGAAGTTCTGGTCGTTCGGCGGTGTCGTGGCGCTCACCTCGACGCCGTCGGTCAGACCCCGGCGGAACCCGTAGTCGATCGTGTTCTGGAACAGCGACCCCAGGGCCGGGTCGCCGACCTCGTGGCCGTCCCGGCCCCGGGCCGACCAGTAGGCGGCGAAGCTGGTCACCCGGTGGTCCAGGAACGTGTTCCAGACGTTCGTCAGCGAGTCGGCGTAGGCGTCGGTGCCCTCGGTGCCGCTGTCCAGCAGGTCCCAGATCGCGCCGGCGACGCGCCCCTCGACCTGGTCGCCGTCGTCCCAGCCGGCGGTGCCCCACGTCGCGGTGTCGATGTTGCCCCGGCCGGGCAGGTCGGGCTCGCTGAGCACCGCGGCACCGAACCAGTCGGCGAAGCCCTCGGACCAGGCGCAGGCCGGGCCGGAGCGGCGGGTGACGTAGTGCGGGCTGCACTCGGCGCCGATCGGCGGGTAGTTGTCCTCGTAGACGTCGTCCATGACGCCGTGGCCGAGTTCGTGGATCACCACCCACGGCGTGTCCGGGTCGGCGGCGAGCAGCCGCACCTCGTCGTCGCCGGTGTCGTAGTAGGTGCCGTCGGTGGAGCCGGGCTCCCACTCGATGTCGATGTTCTGGCAGCTATCGTCGCGCATGTCCCAGCAGTCGCCGGGCGTCCAGGACAGGGCGTCGTCGGCGGTGTCGTAGGCGTGGTAGGCCGGCATCAGCGTCGGGTCCGCGGTGTGCAGCCGCCCATAGTCGTACGTGCGGCCGTTGCCCAGGTCGTCCCGGGTGGTGCTGCGGAACGCGTACGCGTCGTCGTCCGAGTCCTCCACCTTGTACTGCGTGCCCTCGGTGACCGCGCGGACGTAGACGTCCTGGCCGCCGCCGCCGATCCCGTCGTCGTTGTTGAAGCAGGCACGGTAGGCGCCGTTGGCGTCGGTGAGGCCGACCGCCAGCAGGTCGTCGCCGAAGTTGTCGTCGTCCCACACCTGGTACTGCAGGTTCTTCGACGGGTGCCAGGCCCCGTTGTTGTCGCTGTAGTCGAAGCTGCCCGTGACGCAGGTGACCTGGGCCGGCGCGGGACCGGGCGAGGGTACGTCGTCGCCGTGCGGCGTGGGCAGCCCGGCGGTGCCGGCCGGGCGGTAGGGGACCGCCGGGTTGGCCGGGCCGGCCGGTGTGCCGGGCGGGGTCTGCGCGGCCGCGGCGTCGCCGTCGGCCTTGCCCAGCCGGGACTCGCGGGCCGTGGCGCCGACGGTCACCGGCACGCGGACCTCGTGGCTGCCCAGGACGGGTCCACCGGCGGACGTTGCCTGCGCCCGCACCACCGTCGCGCCGGTCCCGGTGGCGGTCAGGTCGATCCGGTAGCGCAGGGTGCGACCGGGTGTCGCGTCGACGGTGGTGTCCAGGGTGGTGACCTCGCCCGCGTCGGACGGCACGCGCGAGGCGGTCCGGGTCGAGGTGAACCCGGTCGGGACGGCGGCCGGGGTCAGGGCCGCCGGCAGTTCGACCCTTATCCGTAGGTCGTCGATCGCCAACCGGCTGTCGACGGTGACGGTGAGCCGAGCGGTCTGCCCGACGGCCGGCGCCCGGTTGAGCGCCGCCGTCACCGTCACGCAGCGCGGCCACTCCGAGCGGGTCGGTGTGCACTCCGCGCCGGGCTGGCCGGCGGGTGTCGGCGCGGCGGTGGCCGGTGTGCCGGCGCCGGCGGCGATGGTCAGTGCGGCGACGGCGCTGGCGAACCAGGCCGTCGTGCGGTGACGCGGTGACTTGCGGTGGTGCATGTGCCCTCCCCGTGCTCCGCGTTGCTCCGATGGTCGGATCCGCCGAAGGGGGGGTGGCGCGATGCTGGTGGACGCCACCGCGACCGGCCGTCAGGCGGCACGCAAGGGTGCGCTGATCAGCGTGGACGCCGTCCCCGTATCGACGAACCTCGACAAGTTACCAAGCGGTTTAGATCCATAGGAATCGATGTCGCCCAGGCGACAGTCAGTCGTCGGCGACCGCTGTCGTGCCCCGCCCGTCGCAGCCGGGCGTCAGAGGGCCGGCTCGGCGGTGATGCTGCGCGGCTCGAGGCGGACCGAGAACCGGATGCCCCCGATCGTGGTGACCTCGTCGGTCTCGGCGTTCTTCGCCGCCCACTCGTACGCCTGCCGGCGCAGCTCCGCGTCCTGCGACAGCAGGGCGTCGGCCATGGTGGCGAAGAGCGAGCCGCACACCTTGGCGCCCCGCTTGAGCGCGCAGTCCGCCCGGACGTAGCGCACCTGCGTCTCGCCGTCGAACTCGATGTCGACGGTCAGGTCCCACTTGAGGGCGCCCGGGGCCGTGCACTCCAGCCGCTGCGCGGCCTCGCTGACGGTCCGGGCGGGTCGGTCGGCCGGCGCGCAGGTGTAGGAGTTGGACTTCCGCAGCCAGCCGTCGGCGATGGTCGCGACCCTGACGCCGGGCAGGTAGCGACGATCCGCGGACGGGAAGTCGGCGTCCATCGACGGCGGCGCGGTCGGTCCGGCGGGATCGGCCGACAGCGTCCCCGCCACCCCACCGGCGAGCGCGCCGGCGAGCCCGCACAGGAGCAGGGCGACGACCACGGCGAGCACCAGCGCGACCCTGCCCGGCCCGGCGGCACGCCCCCTGCCCGCGGCCGGCCGGGCGGCGGCGTCCGGTGTGCTCATCCCTGGCTCACCAGGACCCGCAGCCGCAGCGCCGCCCTGTCGCCGGCCTGCAACTGGTAGCGGTAGTGACCGATGGTCGCCCTGGCGTCGGCGCCGCCGTCGACGCGCTGGTCGAGCCAGCCGCGCACCTCCTCGACGGTGACCGGGTCGTGGGAGACCGGTACGGAGCCGAGCCAGACGAGGAAGGACCTGGTCGTCGACGAGACCCTGTCCCCTTCGTCGGAGCGCACCGACGCCGAGAGATCGGTGACGAGACCCTCGTAGCTCTCGACGTAGGCCTCGAAGTCCGTCCGGGCGATCCGGAGCCGACAGGTCCAACTGCCGCCGCGTTCCTCGCAGGTGAAGCCCTTCCGGGTGAGGGCGTCGACCAGCGCGGCCGGGCTCAGGCCGGGCATGCAGCGGCCGCCCCCGCACCGGACGGTCTGGCTGCCGAGCTCCGCGTCGCGGGCGACGGCGAAGCCGCCGGCGCCGGCGCCGAGCAGCGCGACCAGACCGGCCACGGCGGCGACGGCGAGCAGCCGACGCCAGCTGGTGCGCCGTCGCGCCGTCGCGTCCGGACCGGATGGGGGATCGGGAGGCGTCGCCGGCACCGCGTCACGCTCCGTTCCGTACGAAGGCCGCCCACTGCCGGGTGAACTCGCCCCCGGTCACGCCGAGCACCCGCTCGCAGACGGCACTGAAGATCGGGGTCCGCACCAGGGGGTCACCCTCGGTGTCGGTGTACTTGACGACGCTGGCGTAGAACTCGACCGCCGCCGCCCGGTCCCTGCTCCGCTCGACGAAGGAGAAGACCGTGGCGGAGAGCGCGTAGTTGAAGCGCGAGGCCGGCCCGTAGAAGCCCTTCGAGGCGGGCATCGTGCCGTGGAAGGCGCCGGCCGCCACCCGGCTGCGCACGTAGGGGCGCTCGTCGATCCGCTCGACCCACCGGGCGAAACCCTCGACGGCCCAGGTCGGCGCGCCCAGCACCCAGCCGGCCGAGCTGAGGGCGGTCGTCCGGGATCCGACGCTGTGCGCGAGCTCGTGCCGGATCACCCGGCGGGGATCGTCACCGAAGTTCGCGATGGTCCGGAGGTTGACCACGACGCGCGAGCCGGCGTACTGCTCCTGGTAGACGTCGCCGTTCTGGCGCACGCCGTACTGCGGGACCTGGAAGCCCTCGACGTCCGGCGTGAAGTTGCCGACGCCGCCGAGGCCGTACCACCTCTTGAAGTTCGCCTCGTCGCGGGTCAGGAACAGCACGTGACCGGGGAAGCGGAGCCGGTCGCCCCAGAGCGACTCGACGTGGCGCACCTCGCCGCGGGTGGCGTCGGCGTAGCGCTGGAGGTCCGGCACGCTGGCGTCGCCGATCAGGCAGGCGTTGTCGACGTGCTGGACGGTCAGCGGCGACAGGTGCCAGGGGGCGTCGCCGGGCAACCCGTGCGTGCCCAGCTCGTTGGCGTTCTCCCGGGTGACCGGCAGGATCTCGACGATCGTCAGCCGGCCGTCGCGGACGGCCACCGAGTAGCGGAAGCTGGCGGCGGGAGCGACCCCGCCGGGGCCGGCGTCCGCGTCGAGCTGCACCACCTCGTGCACCGGCATGAACCGGTGCACCTCACCCTCCGGCGTGCCGATGGCCTGGCGCGCGAGGTAGCCGAAGGTGGCCAGCTTGAGTTTGCGCAGGTTGTCGAAGAGCAGCTTCTGCCCCCGCACCAGGTTGCCGTCGGACTGGTCCAGGTCCGCCAGGAAGGCCGCCTCGTCGCCCGCCCGCAGCGCCTCGGCCCGGCGGTCGAGCAGGCTCTGCAGGGCCTCCCGGGTGGGCCCGCCCGTGGACTGGTCGCCCTCGTCGCGCAGCGTGGGCCGCTCCTGCCTGCCGCAACCGGCCACGGCGAGGCCGGTGGTCAGCAGCAACGCGCGCCGCGACCAACCACCACAGAACCCGCCAGTAGGCTGCCGCACCCGCCCGCTCTCCCCGGTAGTCGATCCGAATCATCGTGGGGCCGCGGGCAGATGATGCCACGCTCCCGGCGTCGTGTCGATGTCCACATGCGACTGATCACGTCACCGCCAGGGGGCGCGTCAGCTCATGTCGACGGCGTACGCCTCCTCACGCACGTCGGCGTCGGGATGCCGGCGCAGCCCGATGAGCAGGTCCCGCCACGGGGCCTTCCAGCCGAAGCCGGCGCCGTGCCGGACGAGCGCCACCGCGAACAGCCCGCCGGCCAGATCGCCACGTGCCGTCAGTCGCGCGACGGTGTCGGCGAGAGCCGCCGGGTCGGGCCACTCGCGAAGGCCCCGCAGCCGGGCGCCGACGCGTTCGGCGGTGCGGTACGCGAGAACGGGCCGGCCGGCGCACAGCCCGGCGACCTCGTCGAGATCGTCCAGCCGGGAGAGGTCGACCAGCAGCCCCGCGGCCGTGCCGGTGAAGGCGGGACGACCGGCGAGCCACCGCGCCGCTTCGACCAGCGCGGTGCGGTCGGCCCCCGCCGGCCGGCTGCCGGACAGCAGGACCGCGCCGCGGGCGAGCACGTCGACGCGGCGTCGGGCGGGGCGGTCCGCCGTCGGGTCGCCCGGACGGTCGTCGTCCGCGTCGTGCTCCACGAGCCGGCGCAGCGCGGCGCCGAGCACCGCGTCGCCGCCGGCCCTGAGCAGGTTCGGGACCTCGACGGGCGTGGTCGTCTCGGCCAGGTCGGTGAGCCGGTCCGCGACCAGCTCGCCGATCCCGGCCAGCCACGGCGACCATTCCCCGAGCTGGCCGAACGCCGCGCCCCGGATCTCCCGGTCGGCGGCGCGGCACGCCTCGACGACGAGCGCGCCGTAGCGCGGCCGGTGCCGTTCCGGGATCGCGTACGGGTGCACGCCCAGGACCGCGCGTCGCTCCTCGCGGCTGCCGTCGACGGCGGTACGGAGGATGGTCCAGCTCTCCTCGGCCCGCAGCCGCCCGTGGGCGGCGGAGACGATCGCCGCGCGCACGTCGCGGTGCGCGTCCGGCGCCGTGTACGCGTCGCGCAGCGCCGCCATCACCGACGGCGGCCCGTAACGCGCCAACAGCCGGGCCGCCTCCTTGCGGCTCGTGATCTTCGCGGGGCCGGTCAGCACCCCGCCGAGCAGATCGGCCAGCCGGGCCGGCGGGACGTACCGGGCGGCCCGACCCGCCGCGTACAGCGCGACGCGCGCCCGGTCGCCGTCGGCGTGGCGCAGCAGCACCGGCAGCGCCTCGTCCGGCCGGTCTGTCCAGGCCAGCGCGCCCAACGCCGCCTCGGCGAGCGCCACCTCCGGGGCGTCGAGGTGGCGCGACACCAGCTCCCGGCCCGCGCCGCCGACGCGCGCGGCGGCCCGGATCGCGGCCGCCCGACGCCACACCTCCTGCTTGCCGTCGGCGACGACCAGCTCCTGCAACTCCACGAAGCGGGCCTGCTGGCGAGGCAGCCAGCGCTCGGTGTGCGGCGCCCAGGCGGGCACCCACCGGGTCCCCGGTTCGAGGAACCGGCCACGCCGGCGGACGAACGGGCCACGGGGGCGGCGGTCGAGCGCCCGGTCGAGCAGGTCGGTGCGGGAGGCGCTGATCGTCGCCCACACCTCGTGGATCGTCACCGCCGTCGGGTCGACGTCGAGCACCTCGGCCACGCGTTCCGAGCGCGTGCGCCGGTCGGCGAGCCACAGCGCGATCGCCGTGCGGGCCACCGAGGGCAGCGTGTGCGGGCCGATCGCCTGACGCAGCAACGCCTGCAGTCGCGGCAGCCGCCACGCCCGCCTGCCCAGCGCGTGGGTGAGCGCGAAGAGCGGACCGTACCGGCCACGGGCGATGCCGGCTTCCACCCAGCCGCGCAGCCGCTCGAAGACCATGGTCTCCTGCCCGCCGCGCAGCACCGCGTCGAAGCGGCGCAGCACCGGCACGCTGGCGCCGGTGCTCACCAGGTCGATCGTGAGCAGCGCCCACTCACGTAGCGCAGGCGCGGCGACGTGGTGCCGCAGGACGTCGGCGGCGAGTGCGCTCAGCGCCGTCGTGGTGGCGGCGGAGGCGTCCCGGGCGTCGACCGCGTCCGTGGTCAGCGCGGTGAGCCCCGCCGCCGTGCCCTCGGTGAGCAGCGGCGCCACCCTCGCGAGCGCGGTGAGCGCGGCCGCGCGTACCGGGTCCTGCTCGTTGCGCAGCCGGCCGAGCCGGAGGACCACCTCGGCCACCGCCCGCGGGTCGCGGGAGCGGCGGGCGGCCTCCACCAGCAGCGCGTAACCGTGCGCCCGCTCGCCGGCGTCACCCGAGCGCAGCGCCGCCTCCAGCGCCGCGGACGCCTCCGGCCAGGCGAGGTACGCGCTCCAGCGGCGCACCTCGGCCTCCCGCTCCCGGATTCTCGGCAGGCCGAGCACCCGGGTCGCCTCGCGGATCCGGACCGCCGCCGGCAGCACCTCCATGACCTCGGCGGCGGGAACGTGCACCGCCGTGTCGGCCTCGGCCAGGGCGCGGTCGTACAGCTGCGCGCGCCGGCGCGGCGCGACGGCGTCGAGCAGCGCCGCCAACGCTCGGCTGTGCTCACGGAGGCGGCCGGCCAACGGGGCCAGCTCGTCGTCGGGCAGCGCCGCGAGACGGCGCAGTACGGCCGGCGGCAGCGGGGTCCGCGTCAGCCAGGCCGCGCGGCCCGGCGCGGTGAGCAGTCGTACGACGCGACCCGCGTCGTGCGCCGCGAGCATGCCGTACGCGTCGAGCGGGCCGGGGAGCGTCTCCTCGGGCGCGTACCGCTCCAGCAGGTCGAGCGCCCGGGCCGGGTCGCATCGCAGCACGGCGTGGGCGGCGTCGGCCCAGACCCGCCCGCGCAGCTCGGGCGAGGCCGTTGCCAGCCGCTCGCGGACCCGGTCCGACAGGGGGCCGGAGTGCCGACGCACCAGCCGGGCGAGGTCGAGCGCGTGCTCCAGCTCGGGCAGCAACGCGCGTACCGTGTCGGCGCCGCAGGCCGGCAGCAGCGCGGCCGCCTCGTCGTCGCCGAACCGGTCGAGGACCTCGCCGATCAGCGCGTCGGCGACAGCCGGGGCGTACCGGCGGCCCAGGGCGCGGTAGACGCGCCGCCGGTCCGTCGCCGGCCGGTCGGCGAAGTCGTCGGGCGGGATGCCGGCCCGCAACGCGGCGGTGAGCGCGACGCCCCTGATCGACGGCTGAGGATCACGCCTGGCGGCGGCGACACCGTCGGCGTCCTGGGCCACCAGCGCGGCGACCAGGGCGAGATACCGCTCGTAGGGGCCGTGCCGGCGTAGGTCGGCACAGACCCCGGCGCGGTCGGGCGCGGTGCGGGCCCAGGCCGCGAGGCGGTTCATCCGCTCGCGGTACGGCAGCGCGTCGAACGAGGTCAGCAGGGTGCGGGTGGCGGCGAGCACGGCGTTCATTGTGCCCGCGACCGCGCCGCGACGAGATCGCTTATTCTCCGCCCGGTGGCCCGCCGGCGGCGGTGCTCAGAGCCGCAGCCGCCGGTTGACCTCGCGCACCAGGTCCGCCGGGAGCTTGAGCACCCGACGGTCGTAGGTCAGCAGCCCGTTGACCTCGTCCTCCACGTCCGACAGTTGGGTGTAGACGGTGGCGCTCAGCCCGGCGGCGACGGCCGGCGCGATCTGCTCGGCGTGCAGCCGGCGGAAGGCCTCGCCCAACGACTCGGCGTCGGTGAAGCGCCGGTATCCGAACTGGCGGTCGGTCGCGGTGTGCCCGTCGACGGCGAGGCTGTAGCCGCCGTACTCCGACAGGACCAGCGCCCGGCGGTCGCGGCGCCGGCGCGGCATCCGGAAGCGGCGGAAGTAGACGTGCAGGCTGCGCAGGTCCCCGCCGCCCTGGTCGTGCCAGCCGCTGGCGTGGTCGACGCTGCGGGTGGGGTCCAGCGCGGCGACCTCGGCGGCGACGGCGGCGGCGTCGAACTGCCCCCAGCCCTCGTTGAACGGCACCCACACGGCGATGCTGACGACGTTGCGCAGGTGCTCGACGGTGTCGCGCAGCTCGGCGCGGAACTGCTCGCGCCCGGCCGCGTCGGCGCGGGCGAACCAGCGGTGGCGGCGGTCGTCGAGCCGCAGCGGCGCGAGCGCGGGTGCGGTGACCACGAGCGGCCGGTAGCGGCCACCGCCGTTGACCATGTCCTGCCAGACCAGGATGCCCAGGCGGTCGCAGTGGAAGTACCAGCGCGCCGGCTCGACCTTGATGTGCTTGCGGAGCATGGTGAAGCCGAGCTGCTTCATCGTCGCGATGTCGTGCACCATCGCCTCGTCCGAGGGCGGCGTGTACCAGCCGTCGGACCAGTAGCCCTGGTCGAGGACGCCGGCGTGGAAGTACGGCGCGCCGTTGAGCAGCAGCCGTGGCGTGCCGTCCGGGCCGGGGCCGACGCCGAACGACCGCATGCCGACGTAGCTGTCGACCCGGTCCGCGCCGACTGCGACGGTGACGCCGTAGAGGTACGGGTCCTCCGGGCTCCACGGGCGCACCGCCGGGATCGGCACCCGGACCGCGCGGTTGGCGGGCGCCACCGCGGTGGGGGCGGCGTCGTCGCCGGCCCCGGGGGGGGGGGCCGGGGGGGGGGCGGCGGGGGCGGTGTGCCCGGTGACCTCCGCCCCCCCCGCGGCCCCCACCCCCGGCCGGGTGGGGCGGTGGACGTGTACCGCCAGAAC
>NZ_JBSGDY010000193.1:1683-9957 GCF_053602615.1 Micromonospora sp. NPDC004336 | reverse complement strand
GGCTGGCGCTCGACCGGCTGCGCGCCCGGCAGGCCGCCCGGGAGACGTACGTCGGGCCGTGGCTGCCCGAACCCGTGCCGACCGCGCCGTCGCCGTTCGGGCCGCTGGACTCCGTGGAGCTGCGCGACTCCCTCTCCACCGCCCTGCTGCACCTGCTGGAGCGGCTCACCCCGCCGGAGCGCGCGGTCTACGTGCTGCACACCGCCTTCGACCTGCCGTACGCCGAGATCGCCGGGCTCCTGAACCGGTCGGTGGCGGACTGCCGGCAGCTGCACCACCGGGCGGTGGCCCGGATCGGCCAGGACCGGCGCCGGTTCACCGCCGGCCGGGCCGAGCAGGAACGGCTGCTGGACGCCTTCCTCGCCGCCGCCCGCGACGGCGACCTGGCGGCGCTGACCGGGCTGGTGGCGGCCGACGCGACCAGCTGGACCGACGGCGGCGGCCGGGTGAAGGCGGCCCGCAACTCGGTCTCGGGCGCGGACCGGGTGGCCCGCTTCTTCGCCGGCCTCTACGGCCCCGGCCGGGAGTTCACCGCGCGCCGGGTGGAGCTCAACGGTCAGCCGGCCGCCCTGGTGACCCGCCCCGACGGCGCCACGTACGCGCTGACCGTCGGCGCGGCCGGCGGGCGGATCACCGGGTTGTACCTGGTCGGCAACCCGGACAAGCTGCGGTGGGCCGCCTGAGCGGGCGGCCCGGCCGCGGGGACCGCCGGGGCGGTCAGCCCAGCTCGGGGAACCAGAGCGCGATCTCGCGCTTCGCGCTGTCCGGCGAGTCGGAGGCGTGCACCAGGTTCTCCCGGTTGGACAGCGAGAGGTCGCCGCGGATGGTGCCGGCCGCCGCCCTGCGCCCGTCGGTCGACCCGACCAGCCCGCGCACCACGTCGATGACCTGGTCGCCCGAGAGCACCAGCGCGACCAGCGGGCCGCCGGTCATGAAGTCCTTCAGCGGCGGGTAGAACGGCTTGTCCACGTGCTCGGCGTAGTGCTCGTCGGCCAGCGCGGCGTCCATCGTCCGGGACACCATCGCGTCGATCCGCAGCCCCTTGCGCTCGAAGCGGGAGATCACCTCGCCGACCAGCCCACGGCGGACCGCGTCGGGCTTGATCAGTACGAGGGTGCGCTCGTCGGGGCTGCTGCTGGACACGCTGGGTTCCTCCTGTGCGCGGAAGGCGGTCGGGCTGGGTACCGTCAGCGTAGCGACCCGGTCCCGGCGCCGGCGCGGCGGCCGGTCTTTCCCCCGGCGGCCGATCCGGCCTAGCCTGGCCCTTGACCCCCGGGAGGTCCACAGTGGCGAATGGCGGGAACCGGCCCATCGCGCCGGTACGCAAGCTGATCGCCGCGGTGCTCGGCACCGTGGCCACCTTCGTGGTCCTCTTCGGGCTCGGCATGACGAGCTGGGCCATCGTGGCGCTCGGGGTCGCCCTGCTGGTGCTGGCCGTCGCGCTGGCCACCGTGCGCGGCGGCGGGCGCACCTGGGTGGTCGGCGTCGGCCACGTGCACAGCGCCTCCGAGCCGCCCACCCAGTACGCCTTCGGCCGCTGCGAGCTGCAACTGGTGATCGACGCGCCGGGGCTCCCGCCCCGGTCCAAGAAGATCATCGAGCCGCGGGTGCCGGTGGCGAAGTGGCCGTCGCTGGGGCAGACGCTGCCGATCCGGGTGGCCCTGGACGACCAGCGGCACGTCCGGGTGCTCTGGGACGACGTGCCCACCCACGCCGAGACCGCCGCCACCGTCGCCGCCGACCTCCCGCCCGAGTACGCGGGCCCGGATCCGCTGGACGACGTGCTGATCCAGCAGGAGGCCCCGCCGTGGGCCGACCGCGCCCCGGACGACGACTTCCGTGACGACTTCCGTGAGCCGCTCGGCGACCCGGTCGCCGACCCGCTCGGCGATCCGCTCGGCGACCCGCTCGGTGGGGAGCCCGTCGGGCGCCCCGAGGAGCGCGAGCCCGTCGTGGTGCACCAGCGACCCGGCGGCCCGGTCGTGCTGGAGGGCACGCTCGTCGAGCAGCCCACGACGGGCACCCTGCCCCGCCGCGCCACCCCGACGCCCCGCCCGCCGGCGGAGGAGCGGTTCGATCCGCCCGCCCCCGCCGACCGGCGCGCCGACCCACCCGTGCCGGACCCGCTCGACCCGCTCGACCCGCTCGACCTGCCCCTGGACGACCCCATCCAGACCCGCGAGCGGGCCCGCGACGAGCGGATCAGCCAGGCGGAGCTGGACGAGGCGATCTTCGGCCCGGTGGCGGCCCGCGCCGACGAGGAGGCCGGCGACACCGCGGCCGACGCCGACGACACCGGTGCGCCGATCGCGGGCGTGGGGCTGACGCTGCTGGTCACCGACCTGCCCCGCTCGCTGGCGTTCTACCGGGACCTGGGCTTCACCGAGGTCGACCGGGGCTCCGGCAACGCCGTCCTCGCCTCCGGCGCCACCCGGCTGGTGCTGCGGGAGGTCACCGAGGCCGCGCCGATCAGCCGCCGGCTCGTGCACGTCAACCTCGAGGTGGACGACATCGACTCCGCGTACGAGCGGCTGCGCGGCTCCGGCGTCCGGTTCACGTACGCCCCCCGGGTGGTCAACCGGGGCACGAAGCTGGAGGTGTGGGCCGCCGCGTTCCGCGACCCGGACGGGCACGGCATCGCCCTGACCCAGTGGCGCGAACGCGCCGACGCCTGAGCCCGTCGACCCGGGCGCGGCGCCTGCCGACCCGCCCGCTCGTCGGCCCGCCCGCTCGTCAGCCCAGGATGACCCGGCGGACGTGCAGGGCGTAGGCCCAGACCAGGGCGAAGACGACGCCCAGCGCGAGCAGGGACCAGTGCAGCAGGCCGGCCAGCATCAGCAGCCCCTGCAGGACGATGCCGGCGTGCCACACCCATGGCCGGCGCATCATGCCGGCCAGCAGCACCGCCGCCACGGCCAGCCCCACGACCGTCGCGATGGCCGCCCCGCCCAGGTCGCCCCCGACCATCCGGATCGGCTGGATGGCCAGCACCAGCACCAGCGCCTCCAGGATCAGCGTGCCGGCACCGAGCCCACGCACCGCCCGCTCCGGGTTGCGCAGTCCCGACCGACGCCGCCGGCCCGCCGGCTGCCCGGCGGGGTCCGCGCCGGCGGTCGGCTCCGCCGGGCGGCCCTCGCCCGCCGCGCCCCGCTCCGGCCGGCTCATCGCTTCAGCAGCCGGCGGGCGTCGGCCACGGTCACCACCGATCCGGTGATCAGCACCCCGACGCCGCTCAGCTCTCCCGGCACGTCCTCCTCGGCCATCGCCACCGCCGTCTCGATCGCGTCCGGCATCTCCTCGGCGACCTCGACCCGCTCGGGGCCGAAGACCTCGGCGGCCAGCGCCGCCAGCTCCCGCGTCGGCATCGCCCGGGGCGAGCTGTTCCGGGTCACCACGACCCGGTCGACCACCGGCTCCAGCAGCTCCAGCAGGCTGGCCGCGTCCTTGTCGCCGAGGACGCCGACGACGGCCACCAGCTTGCTGAAGGCGAACTCCTCCTGCAGCGCGGTGACCGTGGCGGCCATCCCGTGCGGGTTGTGCGCGCCGTCGAGCAGGATCGTCGGCGCGCTGCGTACGCGCTCCAGCCGGCCGGGCGAGCTGGTGGCGGCGAAGCCCTCCCGGACGGCCTCGATGTCGAGCTGCCGCTTGGCCCCGACGCCGAGGAACGCCTCCACCGCCGCCAGCGCCACGGCCGCGTTCTGCGCCTGGTGGGCGCCGTGCAGCGGGACGAAGATCTCCTCGTAGACGCCGCCGAGGCCCTGGAGGGTGAGCACCTGCCCGCCGACGGCGACCGCCTTGCGCAGGACGCCGAACTCCGAGCCCTCCCGGGCGACGGTCGCGCCGACCTCGGCGCAGCGCTCCAGGATCGGGCGGGCCGCCTCCTCCTCCTGCGCCGCGGAGATGACCGTCGCGCCGGCGTGGATGATGCCCGCCTTGGCCAGCGCGATGTCCTGGATGGTGTCGCCGAGCCACTCCGTGTGGTCCAGCCCGATCGGCGTGATCACCGCGACGCCGGCCTGGAGCACGTTCGTCGCGTCCTCGGCGCCGCCCAGCCCCACCTCGACCACCGCCACGTCCACGGGGGCGTCCGCGAACGCGGCGAACGCCATCGCCGTGGTCATGTCGAAGTACGTCAGCGGCTCCGCCGAGCGCTCGTCGACCAGCCGGGCGAGCGGCTCGATCTCCCGGTACGTGGCGGTGAACCGCCCCTCGTCGACCGGCTCGCCGTCCAGGCTGATCCGCTCCCGGACGGTCTCCAGGTGCGGGCTGGTGTAGCGGCCGGTGTGCAGCCCGAAGGCCCGCAGCAGCGAGTCGATCATCCGGGCCGTCGAGGTCTTGCCGTTGGTGCCGGTCAGGTGGATCGACGGGTACGCCCGCTGCGGGCTGCCGAGCAGGTCCAGCAGCGACTCGATCTTGTCCAGCTCGAACGCCATACGGGTGAACCCGCGGCCGGCCAGCTCGGCCTCGACGGCGGCGAAATCGGTACGGTCGGTCACGAGGGCAGCGCCTCCAGAGCGGCGTCGATGCGGACGAGGTCGGCCTCGGCCACGGCGAGCCGGTCACGGATCTTGGCGACCACCGGTTCCGGCGCCTTGCCGACGAACGCCGGGTTGTCCAGCTTCGCCCGGGCCTGCGCGGCCTCCTTCTCGGCGGCGGCGCGGTCCTTGGTCAGCCGGGCCCGCTCGGCGGCCACGTCGATCGTCCCCCGGGTGTCCAGGGCGACGCTCACCTCGCCGGGCATGGCGAGCGTCGCGCTGGCCTGGAAGTCGTCGCCGGCCGCGTCGAGGCGCACCAGCGACCGGATCAGCGGCTCGTGCGCGGCGACACCGGCGGCGGCCAGCCCGTCGAGCCGCGCGGCCACCCGCTGCGTCGGGCGCAGCCCCTGGTCGGAGCGGAACCGCCGGATCTCGGTCACCACCCGCTGGAGGGTGCCGACCTCGACCTCCGCGGCGTCGTCGACTCCCGTACGGTCGGCCACCGGCCAGGCGGCCGTCATCACCGTCTCGCCGCCGGTGAGCGCGGTCCACAGCTCCTCGGTGACGAACGGGACGACCGGGTGCAGCAGCCGCAGCAGCTGGTCCAGCACGTGCCCGAGCACCCGGCGGGTCGCCTCGGCGGCCGGGCCGCCCTCGGCGAGCACCGGCTTGGTCAGCTCCACGTACCAGTCGCAGACGTCGTCCCAGGCGAAGTGGTAGAGCAGGTCGCAGACCTTGGCGAACTCGTACGCCTCGAACTGCTCGTCGACCTCGGCGGTGACGTGCGCCAGCCGGGACAGGATCCACCGGTCGACCGTCGAGAGCGTGTCGGCCGCCGGCAGCGGCCCCTCGGTGTGCGCGCCGTTGAGCAGCGCGAACCGGGTGGCGTTCCACAGCTTGTTGCAGAAGTTGCGGGAGCCCTGGCACCACTCCTCGCTCACCGGCACGTCCCCGCCCGGGTTGGCGCCCCGGGCGAGGGTGAACCGGGTGGCGTCGGCGCCGTAGCGGTCGATCCAGTCCAGCGGGTCGACGACGTTGCCGAACGACTTCGACATCTTCTTGCCGAACTGGTCGCGGACCATGCCGTGCAGGGCCACCGTGTCGAACGGCTGCCGGCCGTCCACCGCGTACAGGCCGAACATCATCATCCGGGCGACCCAGAAGAAGAGGATGTCGTAGCCGGTCACCAGGACGCTCGTCGGATAGAACTTCGCCAGGTCCGGGGTCTGCTCCGGCCAGCCGAGGGTGGAGAACGGCCACAGGCCGCTGGAGAACCAGGTGTCCAGCACGTCCTCGTCCTGGCGCCAGCCCTCGCCGGTCGGCGGCTCCTCGTCCGGGCCGACGCAGACGATCTCGCCCTCCGGGCCGTACCAGACGGGGATGCGGTGGCCCCACCAGAGCTGCCGGGAGATGCACCAGTCGTGCATGTTGTCGACCCAGGCGAAGTACCGCTTGGCCAGTTCGGCCGGCTCGATCTTCACCCGGCCGTCGCGCACCGCGTCGCCGGCCGCCTTGGCCAGCGGGGCGGTGTTGACGAACCACTGGAGCGACAGCCGCGGCTCGACGGTCGTCTTGCACCGGGAGCAGTGCCCCACCGCGTGCACGTACGGCCGCTTCTCGGCGACGATCCGGCCCTGCTCGCGCAGCGCGGCGACGATCGCCGGCCGGGCCTCATACCGGTCCAGGCCCTGGAACGGGCCGGGCGCGGTGATGACGCCCCGCTCGTCCATGATCGTCAGCGACGGCAGGTCGTGCCGCTGGCCGATCTCGAAGTCGTTCGGGTCGTGCGCGGGAGTCACCTTGACCATGCCGGTGCCGAAGCTCGGGTCGACGTGCTCGTCGGCCACGATCGGGATCCGCCGGTCGGTCAGCGGCACGGCCACCTCGGTGCCGATGAGGTGCCGGTAGCGCTCGTCGTCCGGGTGGACGGCGACCGCGGTGTCGCCCAGCATCGTCTCGGCCCGGGTGGTGGCGACCACGACGTCGTCGCTGTAGCGGATCGAGACCAGCTCGCCGTCGTCGTCGGTGTGCTCCACCTCGATGTCCGACAGCGCCGTCAGGCAGCGCGGGCACCAGTTGATGATCCGGTTGGCCCGGTAGATCAGCCCGTCGTCGAAGAGCTTCTTGAACATGGTCTGCACGGCCCGCGACAGGCCCTCGTCCATGGTGAAGCGCTCGCGGTCCCAGTCGACGGAGTCGCCGAGGCGACGCATCTGGCCGAGGATCGCGCCGCCGGACTCGGCCTTCCACCGCCACACCCGCTCGACGAACTTCTCCCGACCCAGGTCGTGCCGGGACAGGCCCTCGCCGGCGAGCTGCCGCTCGACCAGGTTCTGGGTGGCGATGCCGGCGTGGTCCATGCCGGGCAGCCACAGCGCCTCGTGGCCCTGCATCCGCTTGCGGCGGGTCAGCGCGTCCATCAGGGTGTGCTCGAACGCGTGGCCCATGTGCAGGGAGCCGGTGACGTTCGGCGGCGGGATGACGATGGTGAAGGGGGGCTTGTCGCTGTCCGCCGACGCCCGGAAGTGGCCGGCGGCTACCCACTGCTCGTACCGTCGCTGCTCTACCTCGCCGGGCTGGTACTGGCCGGCAAGGGTCGGGGCGTCGGGGCGTCGGGCATCCAGTCTCTCGGTCACCCCGAAAGTCTACGGAGGGCTTCTCCGGACCCGACGTGCGCCACCTGCTGTTCGCGTACGGTGTCGGCTATGTCCGACGCACATCTCACCGAGCGGCCGGTCAACGACGGCTCCGAGCCGATCGACCTGACCGACGAGCCCATCCAGCTGAGCAACCGGGACCCGGAGCACGCCCCCGAGCGGCGGGCGGCACGGTCGCGGCGCCGGCGGATCGCCTGGGCCGCCGCGGCGTTGGTCGGGCTGGCGGGAGCCGCCGCGATCGGCGTGGCCGGTTGGCGCGTGGCCCAGCAGAAGGACGCCGACCTGGCCACCCCGGACCGCGTGGCGGGCCTGGTGCGGGACGACAGCGAACGGGCCCGCAGCACGTCGGACTACCTGCGCAGCGGCTTCGCCGCCGACATCGACCTGGACAGCAGCTTCGGCACGGTCTACCGGGACCCGGCCGACGACAAGCGCTCCGTGCTCGTCTTCGGCGGCACGACCCTGCTCTGGCAGCCGGAGCGCGACCTGGACAGCCTCTTCAGGCTGCTGACCGACGAGACCGGCAGGGTGACGGGGCTGCGGGACGTGCCGGCCGGGCGGCTGGGCGGCGTGATGAAGTGCGGCACGACCAGCGGCGACGGCGGCGACTTCGCCGTCTGCGGGTGGGCCGACCACGGGAGCGTCGTGATGGCCATGTTCCCCGGGCGCGCCATCGACGACGCCGGCACGCTGTTCCGCTCGATGCGCGAGGAGATGCAGACCCGCGAGTGAGCTGGTGGTTGTGGGAGGGCGGGGGCCGCGGCTGCTGTTGCGGCGCCCGCACGCCACCGGCTCGTCCACCCAACCCCGCGCGGGCTGCCGGCTGTGGACGCTCGTCGCCACCCGGGCGGCGGATTGGGCACGCCAGAAATGCGTTCAGGGCCCCCCCCTGAGGGGTGGCCCTGAACGAAAGATTGTCCGGCGGTGTCCTACTCTCCCACACCCTCCCGAGTGCAGTACCATCGGCGCTGGAGGGCTTAGCTTCCGGGTTCGGAATGTAACCGGGCGTTTCCCCTCCGCCATGACCGCCGTAACTCTATGAACATGTCAAACAACACCACACACGTGGGTGTTCGCTCGTTCAGAGTTGCACAGTGGACGCGTAGCAGCTTAGTAGTCAAGTCCTCGGCCTATTAGTACCG
>NZ_JBSGDY010000193.1:0-1588 GCF_053602615.1 Micromonospora sp. NPDC004336 | reverse complement strand
ACATATCAAACAACACCACACACGTGGGTGTTCGCTCGTTCAGAGTTGCACAGTGGACGCGTAGCAGCTTAGTAGTCAAGTCCTCGGCCTATTAGTACCGGTCAACTGAACCCGTTACCGGGCTTACATTTCCGGCCTATCAACCCAGTCGTCTAGCTGGGGGCCTTACCCCACCAAGGTGGGTGGGATACCTCATCTTGAAGCGAGCTTCCCGCTTAGATGCTTTCAGCGGTTATCCCTTCCGAACGTAGCTAACCAGCCGTGCCCCTGGCGGGACAACTGGCACACCAGAGGTTCGTCCGTCCCGGTCCTCTCGTACTAGGGACAGCCCTTCTCAAGTATCCTACGCGCACGGCGGATAGGGACCGAACTGTCTCACGACGTTCTAAACCCAGCTCGCGTACCGCTTTAATGGGCGAACAGCCCAACCCTTGGGACCTGCTACAGCCCCAGGATGCGACGAGCCGACATCGAGGTGCCAAACCATCCCGTCGATATGGACTCTTGGGGAAGATCAGCCTGTTATCCCCGGGGTACCTTTTATCCGTTGAGCGACACCGCTTCCACTCGCAAGTGCCGGATCACTAGTCCCGACTTTCGTCCCTGCTCGACCTGTCAGTCTCACAGTCAAGCTCCCTTGTGTACTTGCACTCAACACCTGATTGCCAACCAGGCTGAGGGAACCTTTGGGCGCCTCCGTTACCCTTTAGGAGGCAACCGCCCCAGTTAAACTACCCACCAGACACTGTCCCTGAACCGGATAACGGTCCGAAGTTAGATACCCAAATCAACCAGAGTGGTATTTCAAGATTGCCTCCACCCATACTGGCGTATAGGTTTCACCGGCTCCCACCTATCCTACACAAGCTAACTCAGATACCAATGTCAAGCTATAGTAAAGGTCCCGGGGTCTTTCCGTCCTGCCGCGCGTAACGAGCATCTTTACTCGTAATGCAATTTCGCCGGGCCTGTGGTTGAGACAGTGGGGAAGTCGTTACGCCATTCGTGCAGGTCGGAACTTACCCGACAAGGAATTTCGCTACCTTAGGATGGTTATAGTTACCACCGCCGTTTACTGGCGCTTAAGTTCTCCGCTTCGCCCCGAAGAGCTAACAGGTCCCCTTAACGTTCCAGCACCGGGCAGGCGTCAGTCCATATACATCGAATTACTTCTTCGCATGGACCTGTGTTTTTAGTAAACAGTCGCTTCCCCCTGCTCTCTGCGGCCATACAACGCTCCACCCGCGCGGGGCTTCACGTCTCCGGCCCCCCTTCTCCCTAAGTTACGGGGGCAATTTGCCGAGTTCCTTAACCACAGTTCGCCCGATCGCCTCGGTATTCTCTACCTGACCACCTGTGTCGGTTTGGGGTACGGGCCGCTAAGAACTCGCTAGAGGCTTTTCTCGGCAGCATAGGATCACTGACTTCACCTGAATCGGCTCGGCATCACGTCTCAGCCTACATGTGCTGCGGATTTGCCTACAGCACGGCCTACACGCTTACCCCGGCACAACCACCGGCCGGGCTCAGCTACCTTCCTGCGTCACCCCATCGCTTGACTACTACCCGCCAGGTTCCCACGCTCCCC
>NZ_JBSGDY010000192.1:0-10100 GCF_053602615.1 Micromonospora sp. NPDC004336 | reverse complement strand
GGGGGTCGTGGGCGGCGGGCGACGCTCCTGCCTGACGGGTCGGGGCTCGCGACTGCCCGTGACCCAGGTGCGGCCCGCGGAGCCACACCTGCCCGGGACCGGCGCCGCGAAACACCGCCCCGGGCTGGTTGGAACGAACGTACGAGGCAATCGAACACTCGTTCTAACTACTGCTGACAGTACACCCTCCCTCCGACGAAAATGCAACGTGTGACGCGCGGACGCCGGGCGGCACCTCACCCGCCACCCGTCGGGCGGCGGGACCTCGTCGGTCGACGTAACGACTGGTGGGCCGTACGACCCTGACTGCGGCGGCGGTAGCCTCCGCTTCCGTGACAACCCCCCGCCCCGTCCTCGGGATCGCCATGGTGCTCGGCTCGGGAGCGCTGTTCGCCGTCAACGGCACGGTCTCCAAGCTGGTGCTCCGCGCCGGCCTGGACGCCCCGCAGCTCACCCTGCTGCGCGCCGTCGGCGCCTTGACCGGGCTGCTGGCCCTGAGCCTGTTGCTGCGCCCCGGGGCGCGCCGGCTCCGGGTCACCCCCCGCCAACTGCCGCTGCTGATCGGGTACGGGCTGACCGGCTTCTTCGCCGTGCCGATGCTCTACTTCGTCGCCATCTCCCGGCTGCCCGTCGGGATCGGGCTGCTGTTCGAGTACACCGCTCCGCTGCTGGTCGCGCTCTGGGCCCGGTTCGGCCAGCGGCACCGGGTACGCCCGCGCCTCTGGGCCGGCCTGGCGCTGAGCCTGCTCGGCCTCGGCTGCGTCGCCGAGGTGTGGGGCGAGCTGAAGCTGGACGGCCTCGGCGTGCTCGCCGGGCTCGGCGCCGCGGTCTTCCTGGCCGGCTACTACGTCCTCGGCGCGCACGGCGTGACGCGGCGGGACACGTTGTCGCTGTGCACCTGGGCGTTCGGCGCCTCCGCCGTCGCCGGCCTGCTCACCCGCGCGGTCACCGTGGGCGTCGGCGGGTGGGAGCCGCTGACCGCCGACACCGACGGGGGCGTGCCGGTGGCGCTGCTCTGCGGGTACGTCGTGGTGCTCGGCTCGATCGCGCCCTACCTGCTGGTGGCCGGCGCGATGCGGCATCTGCCGGCGACCAGCGTCGGGATCGTCGGCATGGTCGAGCCGGTGATCGCCGCGGCGGTGGCCTGGGTCGTCCTCGGCGCGGGCGAGGCGCTCAACACCGCGCAGCTCGCCGGCGGGTTCCTGGTGCTGGTCGGCGTCGCGCTGGCCGAGACGGCCCGGGTCGCCCCGGCCCTGGGCGCCGCCCCGCCGGCACCCGAAGCCGTCGCCGTCACCCGCTGAACCGGCCCGCCCCTCCCGGCCCGCTGAACCGACCCCCCTCCCGGCCGGGGGGCCGACGCCGAGCCGGCGTGGCCGGAGGGCCGGCGTCGCCGAAGGACCGAAGGACCGGCGTGGCCGAAGGGCCGGCATGGCCGAAGGACCGGCGCGACCGGATGAGCCGGAGGGCCGGCGTGGCCGGAGGGCCGGCGTGGGCCGGCGTGGGCCGGCGTGGCCGGGTGGGCCGGCTCCGGGCACACCGGGAACAATGGCCGCATGCAGCCACACCCGAACGTACGCGCGGTGCAGGACGTGCTCGACGCCGCGGGCGCGCGGGACGGGTCCGGCGCGCCGAGCGCCGTCCGTCTGCTGCCCGACGCGGTCCACACCGCCGCGGCCGCCGCCGAGTCGCTCGGCGTCGGAGTCGGCCAGATCGCCAACTCGCTCGTCTTCGAGGCGGACGGCGCGCCGCTGCTGGTGCTCACCTCCGGCGCGCACCGGGTGGACACCGCCGGCCTGGCCGCGTCCATCGGGGTCACCCGGCTGCGCCGGGCCACCCCGGACTTCGTCCGCACGCACACCGGGCAGGTGATCGGCGGGGTCGCCCCGGTCGGCCACCCGCGCCCGCTGCGCACCCTGGTCGACACCGCCCTGAAGACGTACGACGAGATCTGGGCGGCCGGCGGCGTGCCGCAGGCGGTCTTCCCCACCACGTACCCGGAGCTGCTGCGGGTCACCGGCGGCACCCCGGCCGACGTGGCGTGAGCAAGCGGGGCGAGCGAACCGTCGGCCCGGCAGCGGGGCGCCTCGCGTCACTGTCGGAGGTGGCGGCGTGAGCGAGCGGAGCGTCGAGCTCGGCGGCGCAACGAGCGCGCGGAGCGAACCGACCGTGCCGGGGCTGGTCACCCTGCACGTGTGGCGCACCTCCGGTGCCGCACTGCCCCGGGCGCTGACCCGGATGGCGGTCGACCCCCGCCGGCTGCGCGCGTTGCCCGGCGTACGGTTCGGCAAGCTGCTCGGCACCGGGACCGGCACCGGCTTCGGGCCGGGCGACGCGGACCTGACCCGGTGGGCCGCGCTGACCGTGTGGGACTCCCCCGCCGCCGCGGCCGGATTCGACGGCTCGCCGGTGGGGCGCGCGTGGGCGCGGATCGCCCGCGCGGCCGTCCGGGTCGACCTGCGCCCGCTGAGCAGCCGGGGCGAGTGGTCGGGCCGCCGGCCGTTCGGTGAGCCGCCCGGCGGCCGGGTCACCGGCCCGGTGCTGGCCCTGACCCGGGCCCGGCTGCGCCCCCGGCGGGCGGCCACCTTCTGGCGGGCGATCCCACCGGTGGCCGCCGCGCTGCACGCCGCGCCCGGCCTGCTGGCTCGGTTCGGCGTCGGCGAGGCCCCGCTGGGCTGGCAGGGCACGGTGAGCGTGTGGCGTGACCCGGCGGACCTCGTGGCGTTCGCGTACCGTCACCCGGAGCACCGCGCCGCGATCATGCGGACCCCCACCGAAGGGTGGTACGCGGAGGAACTCTTCGCGCGGTTCGAGGTGCGCGACGTGGTCGGTGACCGGGCGGTACTGGGCTGGGTCGCGGACGACGACCAGGAAACGGCGGAGGGTGCACGGGCATGAGGTTGGTGCGGTGGACGCCGGACGATCTCGTCCGACGGCTGGACGACGTGGTGGCCGTCTACGGCGAGGCGATGGGATACCGCACCGACCTGCTGGAGGCGCGGCGCGGCTACATCGCCACCCACGTACGCCGGCCCGGCTTCCGCGCCGTCGCCAGCCTGACCAGCGAGGGGCACCTGGCCGGCTTCGGCTACGGCTACCTCGGCGCCCCGGGGCAGTGGTGGCACGACCAGGTGTGGCGGGCGCTGAACCCGCCCGCCCGGCAACGCTGGCTGACCGACTGCTTCGAGGTGGTCGAGCTGCACGTCCGGCCGCCCGCGCAGGGGCACGGCCTGGGCGCGAGGCAACTGCGGGCGCTGCTCACCCTGGCGGAGGGGACGACCACCCTGCTGTCCACCCCGGAGGCCGACGAGCAGCGGTCCCGGGCCTGGCGGCTGTACCGCCGGTTCGGTTTCGTCGACGTCCTGCGCCACTTCCACTTTCCCGGCGACGAGCGCCCGTTCGGCGTGCTCGGCCGGGACCTGCCGCTGGAGCCGCCGGCACCCGACCGGGCCACGTCGTGACCCGGGAGCCGCCGACACCCACCCGGTCCGGCCGGGGCCGCGCCGTGGCCGGGCGGCTGTCCTGGACGCTGCTGGCCGTGCTGGTGCTGGCGCAGATCTGCTACCCGCTGACCGCCGGGCAGACCCGGGCCCGGCTGACGGTCGCCACCGTCGTACTCGGCTACCTGCTCTCGGTGGGCCACGCGCTGCTCACCCGGGGCCCGCGTACGGCGACGGCGCTGGTGGCGGTGGCCATGGTCGGGGGATTCGCCATCGAGGCGCTCGGCGTGGCCACCGGCTTCCCGTTCGGCAGCTACGACTACTCCGGGGAGCTGGGGCCGAAGCTGGCCGGGGTGCCGCTGATCATCCCGCTGGCCTGGACGTGGATGGCCTGGCCGGCCTGGCTGGCCGCCACCCGGCTGACCGGCGGCGCCGCCGGCGGCGGTCCACCGAGGGCCGGCGGCACCCCCGGCAGCGGGCCGGGCACCGAGAGCGGGCCGAGCACCGGCGGGGGGCCGAGCACCGGCAGCGGGCCGGGCATCAGCAGCAGACCCGGCAGCGGGCCGGGCGTCGGCAGTGACGCCGGTGGCCGGTCGGGGGGCCGGTTCCCCGTCCGGCGGATCGCGCTGGCCGCCGTCGGGCTGGCCGCCTGGGACCTCTTCCTCGACCCGCAGATGGTGGCCGAGGGCTACTGGGTCTGGCGGGACGCCACCCCCGCGCTGCCCGGCCTGCCCGGCATCCCGGTGAGCAACTACCTGGGCTGGCTGCTCTTCGCCGTGCTGATGATGAGCGCGCTGCGCCCGCTGGCCGGGCCCGCCGTGGCCACCACCGACGGGCGGGACGCCCCGATGTTCGCGCTCTGGCTGTGGACGTACTTCTCCAGCGTGCTGGCCCACGCGGTCTTCCTCGACCTGCCCGCCTCGGCCCTGTGGGGCGCGGCCGGCATGTCGGTGGCCGCCGTGCCGCTGGCGGTCACGCTGCTCCGCTCCCGCCGCGCCGACCGGCACGAGCCCCGCCAGCCGCAGCGCACCGGCGTCGACGCGACGGCATGACCGCCGTCCTCGCGCTGCTGCTCGGCGTGGCCGCGCTGACCGCGCACACCCTCGTCAACGCCGGCCGCCGGCTGCGCCGCCCGGCCGAGCCGCCGGCGCCGGTCACCGAGACCGTGGCGGTGCTGCTGCCGCTGCGCGACGAGGCCACGCGGGTCACCCCCTGCCTGCGCGCGCTGCTCGCCCAGCGGGGCGTGCCGGGGCTGCGCGTCGTCGTGCTCGACGACGGGTCGACCGACGGCACCGCGGACGTGGTCCGCGCGGTGGCCGGCGACGACCACCGGGTCACCCTGCTCGACGGGGTCGCCCCGCCGCCGGGGTGGCTGGGCAAGCCGCACGCCTGCTGGCAGCTCGCCACCCGGGCCGACCCGGCGGCGACCGCGCTGGTCTTCGTCGACGCCGACGTGGTGCTCGCCCCGGACGCGGTCGCGGCGGCCGTCGCCGAGCTGCGCGCCGCGCGGGTGACGCTGCTGTCGCCGTACCCCCGGATCCTGGTGGCGACGGCGGCCGACCGGCTGGTCCAGCCGCTGTTGCAGTGGCTGTGGCTGACCTTCCTGCCGCTGCGCGCGATGGAGCGCTCGCCGCGGCCGTCGCTGGCCGCCGCCGGCGGACAGTTCCTGGTGGTGGACCGGGCCGGCTACGAGGCCGCCGGCGGGCACGCCGTGGTGGCCGGGAAGGTCCTGGAGGACATCGAGCTGGCCCGCGCGGTCAAGCGGGCCGGCGGCCGGATCGCCCTCGCCGACGGCTCGCGGCTGGCGGCCTGCCGGATGTACGAGGACTGGCCGCAGCTGCGCGACGGCTACTCGAAGTCGCTCTGGGCGACGTTCGGCCACCCGGGCGCGGCAGCCCTCGTGATCACGGCGCTGCTGCTGCTCTACACCGCTCCCCCGCTGCTGGCGGTGGGCGCCCTGGCCGCCGGCGCGCCGGCGGTGGCGGGCGCGGCGCTGGGCGCGTACCTGCTCGGGGTGGCCGGGCGGGCGGTCACCGCCCGGGCCACCGGGGGTCGGTGGTGGCCCGACGCGCTGGCACACCCCGTGTCGGTCGTGGTCCTCGGTTGGCTGACCCTGCGGTCGTACCATCTGCGGAAGCGGCACCGCCTGTCCTGGCGCGGCCGCCCCGTCACCTAGGGAGGCGCGGCATGGCGCGGATCGTGGTCGTCGGCGCCGGGGTCGGAGGGCTGGCCACCGCCGCCCGGCTGGCCGCCACCGGGCACCAGGTCACCGTGCTCGAACGCGCGGACACCGTCGGCGGCAAGCTCGGCCGGTACGTCCGCGACACCCCGGCCGGCCCGTTCCACTTCGACACCGGGCCGAGCCTGCTCACCCTGCCCGACGTCTTCCACGACCTGTTCGAGGCGACCGGCGCGAAGCTCGACGAGTACCTGGACCTGACGCCGGTGGACCCGATCGTGCGGCACGTCTTCCCCGGCGACGCCCCGGCCCTCGACTCGTGCGCCGACCCGGTCGAGTTCGCCGCCCGCATCGGCGCGGCCCTCGGCGACCGGGCCGCGAAGGACTGGCAGCGGCTGTGGCGCCGGGCGGAGCGGGTGTGGCAGGCGTCGCACCGGGACATCCTGCGCCGCCCGATCGACTCCCCGCGCGACCTGGCGGCGCTGGCCTGGCGGCTGGGCGACCTGGCCGCCATCGGCCCGGGCCGCACCCTGCGCGGGCTGGGCCGGCGGCACCTGTCCGACCCCCGGCTGCGGATGCTGCTCGACCGTTACGCGACCTACACGGGCGCCGACCCGCGCCGGGCGCCAGCCGCGCTGGTCGCCGTCCCCTACGCCGAGCTGGCCTTCGGCGGCTGGTACCTGCGCGGCGGGCTGGGCACGCTCGCCGACGCGCTGCTGACCCGCTGCCTGGACCTCGGCGTGGTCGTGCGGACCGGCGCCACGGTCACCCGGATCGACGCGGCGGGCGGCCGGGTGCACGGCGTACGCCTGCGCGGCGTCGCCGCGCCGCTCCCCGCCGACGTGGTGGTGGCCAACGTCGACGCGCTCACCCTCTACCGGGACCTGCTGCCCGATCCGCGCCGGCTGGCCGGCCTGACCGACCGCAGCCTCGCCGGCTTCGTGCTGCTGCTCGGCGTCACCGGAGACTCGGGCCTGGCCCACCACAACGTGTTCTTCCCCCGCGACTACGACGCCGAGTTCGACGCGGTCTTCGGCCACCCGGGGCGCGGCGCGCGGGCCCGACCGGCGGCCGACCCCACCGTCTTCGTCACCGTGGCCGACGACCCGATGGTCCGTCCGGCCGGTCACGAGGCGTGGTTCGTCCTGGTCAACGCCCCCCGGCACGGCACCGCCACCGGGGCCGTCGACTGGCGCCGGCCGGGCCTCGCCGAGGCGTACGCCGACCGGGTCCTCGACGTGCTGGCCGGGCGCGGCGTCGACGTGCGGGACCGGCTGCTGTTCCGGGAGGTCCGCACCCCGGCCGACCTGGACGACGCGACCGGCACGCCGGGCGGGTCGATCTACGGCACGGCAGGCGGGCTGCTCCGCCCGGCCAACCGGGGCCCGGCGCACGGGCTGTGGCTGGTCGGCGGCTCCAGCCATCCGGGCGGCGGCCTGCCGATGGTGACGCTCTCCGCCCAGATCGTCGCCGACGAGATCGGCCCCGCCTGGTAGCCGTCATCGCCGACGAGATCGGCCCGGCCTGACAGCCGTCGTCACCGACGGGACCGCCCCCCGCCTGGTAGCCGTCATCGCCGACGAGATCGGCCCGGCCTGACAGCCGTCGTCGCCGACGGGACCGGCCCCGCCTGACAGCCGGCCGGCGGGCGGGGACACCACGCCGACGCCGGGAGCAGCGCCGTCCAGGCCGCCCGCCCCGCCGGGGCCCTTCCTCGGCCGTAGGGGCATCGGGCGATCTTGGCAGGAAAAGGCCCCTCGGGGGCCGTTACCTGCCAAGATCTGCCGGGGGCACGCCGGCCAGATTGCGCCCGGGTCGGCGCGCGGTCAGCCGGCGTCGATCAGGGCGCGGCGGACGGCGGAGAGGAGCTGGCCCAGCCCGAAGCCGGCCAGCAGCACCCAGACGGCGGTCGCCATGGTGATGGTGCCGGCGGCCAGGTCCGGCTCGATCAGCCCGGTCAGCCCCGCCAGCAGCAGCCCGGCCAGGGCGACCGAGACCCGGGTGGGGCGCTCCCCCACGGTGACCGCGCCGATCTCCCGCATGCCGGCGGAGACGGCCCGGGCACGGACGTACTCGTGCAGCCAGGACAGCGCCCCCGCGGTCGCGACGAGCGCCCCGGGCGCCCCGATCAGCCAGAACGCGACCAGCCAGGCGGCCTCGCCGAGCCGGTCGGCCAGCGAGTCGTAGACGTAGCCGAGCCGGGTGGTCCGGCGTGTGGCCACCGCCACCGCGCCGTCGACGCTGTCCGCCACCGCGGCGAGCAGCACGAACAGCGCCCCGAGGAAGGGGCCGTCCTGCGGCCGTACGGCGAACAGCGGCACGCAGGCGCAGAGCAGCACGCCCACCACGGTGACCGGGGTCGGGCCGACCCGAAGCCGGCCCAGCACGAAGCCGACGTGGTAGGCGAACCGCAGCCAGGCGCGGACGACCGGGGCCGCCGCCCGGGGGTCGAAGCCCCCGTGCAGTCGCGCCCAGGCCGTGGCGTACTCGTCCCAGTTCAGCTGTGTGCCCACCACGGAACAACCGTCGCACCGGCGCTCAGGTGTCGCGGCGTCGGGGTCACACCCGCGCGCCGACCTGAAGGTTCTGCCAGACCTCGCGGGTGGCGGTGGAGCGGTTGAGGGTGATGAAGTGGATGCCCGGCACGCCCTCGTCGAGCAGCCGACGGCACATCTCGCTGGCCTGCTCGATGCCGAGGCGGCGCACCGCCTCCGGGTCGTCGGCGATCTTCGAGAACCGCTCGGCCAGGGCCGGCGGGAAGGGCGCCCCGGAGAGCTGCACCGAGCGCTCGATCGTGCCGATCTGGGTCACCGGCATCACGCCGGCCAGGATCGGGGTGTCGCAGCCGGCCGCGGCGACCCGGTCACGCAGCCGCAGGTAGTCGTCGGCGTCGAAGAACATCTGCGTGATGGCGAACTCGGCGCCGGCCCGGCACTTGCGGACGAAGTGCTCGGTGTCGCTGGCCACGTCGGGCGAGCGGGGGTGCTTGTAGGGGAACGCGGCCACCCCGACGCTGAAGTCGCCGGCGTCGCGTACCAGGCGGACCAGGTCCTCGGCGTAGAGCACGCCCTCGGGGTGGCGGACCCATTCGCCGCCCGGGTTGCCCGGCGGGTCGCCCCGCACCGCGAGCACGTTGCGCACCCCGACCCCGGCGAGCCGGCCGATGACGTGCCGCAGCTCGGCGACGGAGTGGTCGACCGCGGTGAGGTGGGCCATCGGCAGCAGGGTGGTCTCGGTGGCGATCCGCTCGGTGACCGCGACAGTGGTGTCGCGGGTCGACCCGCCCGCGCCGTAGGTGATCGAGACGAACGACGGACGCAGCGACTCCAGCTCGCGGATCGCCTGCCACAGCAGCCGCTCGCCCTGCTCGGTCTTGGGTGGGAAGAACTCGAACGAGAAGGTCGGCTGACAGTCACGGATCAGCTCCCCGATCGCCGGCTGCGGGTTGGGGAGGACCGAGGGAAGACCGAGCGCCACCCCACGACTCTAGCGGGCGGGACACGCCGCGCCGGGACCTTCCCACAGCGGGAGACGCCGGCCGCGCGCCCGGAGGCCAGACCCGACCCTCCGCGCGGGACCGACGGCCGGCGCAGGCCCCCGGCCCACGCCGGACCCGCCGGGACAGTGCGGGCCTACGCCGGACCCGCCGGAAGGGTGCGGGCGTACGCCGGACCCGCCGGGACAGGGCGGGCCGGCCGGGAGGGCCGGAAAGCGTCGTACCCCCGGAGTAGTCATGGTGCAGCGCGGGACGGATCGGCCGCAGGTCGACCCGGCGGGGGCACGCGCGGGGGTCAGCAATCTCCACCGGTGGCGCACCGGCCCGTCCGGGCCTGCGCCGCCGCCACGCCGACGCCCGCCGGAGGACCGATGACGCCGCCCCCGCCCGGCCCGCAACTGCTCGGGCCGCTGCTCGCCCAGCTCCGGCTGGCGCGAGGCTGGAGCCAGCTACGGCTCGCCGCCGAGCTCTGCCGCGTCTCCGGGGCGCCGACGCTGAGCCGGCACGAGGTCTCCCGGTGGGAACGACAGCTGCGGCTGCCCGGCCCGTTCTGGCTCGGTTGGCTCGCGGTCGTCCTCGCGGTGCCGGCCGACCTGCTGGCCGACGCCGCCGCCCGCACCCGGCGCCTCGGCCCGCCATCCGCCTTCGGCGGCGCCCGGTCCCGGGCGGCGCTGCTCGCCCTGGCCCAGCGCTGGCTGGCCGACCCGCGCGACGCGCTACTGCCGGGCACGCCCAGTCCACCGGCCACCGACGCGGGCGACCCGCCACCGCCCGGCTCGCCCCCGCAGCCAGCCGACTCGCGCGACCCGCAACCGCCCGGCCCGCCCACCCCACCGGCCACCGACCCCGGCGACCCGCCACCGCCCGGCTCGCCCCCGCAGCCAGCCGACCCGCACGACCCGCAACCACCCGGCACGCCCACCCCACCGGCCACCGACCCCGGCGACCCGCTACCGCCCGGCGCCGCCCCGCACGCAGCCCACCCGCA
>NZ_JBSGDY010000191.1:0-10139 GCF_053602615.1 Micromonospora sp. NPDC004336 | reverse complement strand
GTCGGACCGGACGCCACCGGGACCGACCCGGCGGCCACCGGAGCCGACCCGGCCGGCGACGCCCCGCGGGCGGACGGGGCCGGGCCGACCGCCGAGGCGCCCGGCCGGGCCGGGTGACCACGGCGAGGGGCTGGGACGGACCGGGCCCGCCCCGGACGGGAGCGAACGGGACGGCGACCGCGCCGGGCCGGTCGCCGGCGGGGACGGGCCGGGTGCGTCGGCGGGCTCCAGCGGCGAGGGGGTGGCAAACGGCCGCCGGGCTGGGCAGCATAGGGCACATGGACTACGAGTACGCGCCGCTGCGGCTGCCGCCGAACGTCGACCGGTTGACCGCCGCGGCGCAGTTGGCGATCCAGGCGGAGTTCTCCGGATGGGAGTTGGCCCGGGTGCGGCTGTACCGCGACGGCACGCGGCAGGTGATGCTGCGCCGCCGGCGGGTCAACCAGCCGCAGCCGGGCCTGTCGTACTGAGGCACCGACGACACCCGGCACGCGGACGCCCCGGGGCCCGGCCGCTCGGCCGGATCCCGGGGCGTCGCCGCGCGACGGGCGGGGCCGTTAGTGGGCGTGGTCGTGCTCGTCGTCGAGCTCCATGAACGGGTGCTCGTCGAGGCGGCCGACCAGCCGGTCGTCGGCGGCCGGCTGGAACGGGCCGACCGGGTCGTCGTCGTCGAACGACTCCAGGTCGACCGGGGTGCCGACCTCGCTGACCATCACCACGCCGTCGAGCGGCTCCAGCTCCGGCACGTCCAGCGCGCCGAGCGAGCCGTCGCCGCTCTGCAGCAGCTCCAGCACCGCCTCGCCCACCCCCTCGACGGGCTCCGGCTCGTCCTCGGCCGGGGTGCCCTCCCGCCGGGCGGCCTCGGCCACCCGGATCAGCGCCGACACGCTCGGCACCCGGTAGTCGCGCCGCTGGCGCACCGAGATGACCCGCGGGTGCGGATCGGTGGCCTCCACGCCCTCCCCGCCGCCGAAGCGCTGGTCGGCCTCGTCCGGGTCGATCGACTCGACGTCCCACGGGGTGACCTCGCCGAAGGCGTCCAGGAGTTGCTCGTCGTACGCGAAGGAGGCGTTGTTCAGGGCGACGTACGCCTGCCAGACGTCGTCGTCGTCGACGCGGCCCTGCGCGGCGCGGACGGCGGCCAGGTGGTGGCGGGCCGCATCGATCACGCGCTCGAGGGCGGCGTCCAGCTCACCGTGCTGGTCGGTCATGTGGGTCAGTCCCTTCACGATGGGGAGGTTCCCCGCCGGAACACCGGTGTTCCCGACGGGAGAGCTAGCAGGTGCGGAGGAACCGGTCGAGAACCCGCACGCCGAACTGTAGTCCGTCCACCGGAACCCGCTCGTCGATGCCGTGGAACAGCGCGGAGAAGTTCAGGTCGGCGGGCAGCCGCAGCGGCGCGAAGCCGAAGCAGCGGATGCCGAGCTGCGAGAACGCCTTGGCGTCGGTCCCGCCGGAGAGCATGTACGGCACCGGCCTGGCCCCCGGGTCCTCCGCGCGCAGCGCCGCCGACATGGCGTCGACCAGGTCGCCGTCGAACGTCGTCTCCAGCGCGGGCTGGCGCTGGATGTACTCGATGACGATGTCGGGGCCGACCAGCTCGCGAAGCTGCCGCTCCAGCAGCTCCGACTGCCCCGGCAGGCTGCGGCAGTCGATGGTGGCGGTGGCCCGGCCGGGGATGACGTTGTCCTTGTACCCGGCGGCGAGCCGGGTCGGGTTGGCGGTGTTGCGGATCGTCGCGCCGATGATGTTGGCGATCGGCCCGAGCTTGGCGATGGCGGTCTCCGGGTCCTCCGGGTCGAGCTCGATGCCGAGCAGGTCGGAGACCTCCTCCAGGAACGCCCGGACGGTGTCGGTGACCACCACGGGGAAGCGGTGTCGGCCGACCCGGGCCACGGCCTCGGCGAGCGCGGTGACGGCGTTGTCGTCGTGCACCATCGACCCGTGCCCGGGCCGGCCCTTGGCGCGCAGGCGCAGCCAGTCGATGCCCTTCTCGGCGGTCTCGATCAGATAGAGCCGCTGCTCGTCGTTGACGGAGTAGGAGAAGCCGCCGACCTCGCCGATGGCCTCGGTGCAGCCGTCGAGCAGGTCGCGGTGCCGCTCGACCAGGAAGTGCGCGCCGTAGTCGCTGCCGGCCTCCTCGTCGGCGGTGTAGGCGAGCACGATGTCGCGGGGCGGGCGGACCCCGGTGCGCCGCCAGTGCCGCACCACGGCCAGCACCATCGCGTCGAAGTCCTTCATGTCGATGGCGCCCCGGCCCCACAGGTAGCCGTCGCGCAGCTCCCCGGAGAACGGGTGCACCGACCACTCGTCGGCGTCGGCGGGGACCACGTCGAGGTGGCCGTGCACCAGCAGCGCGCCCCGGCTCGGGTCGGCGCCCGGGATGCGGGCGACGAGGTTGGCCCGGCCCGGCGCGGACTCGCGGATGACGGACTCGACGCCGACCTCGGCCAGCTTCTCCGCCACGTACTCGGCGGCGGCGCGCTCACCGGCGCTGGTGTCGTTGTCCCCGGTGTTGGTGGTGTCGATGCGCAGGAGGTCGCGGCAGAGGTCGACGACCTCGTCGGTGGGGTCGGGAAGGGCGGTGGCGGCGTCGCTCGTCATCGGTTCTTCATACCAGCCGACCGGCCCGCTCCGGTCCCCCCGCCCCGCCGCGCGCCGCCCGCCCGGCGGGGCCGCCCGGGGCCGGCGGGGTCGGCCGTCCGGTTTCGCCGTCGCCGCGCTCGGGTACCGCCGGTCGCGACCGCACCCACGACGCGCTCCGCCGGCCGCCCGAGGAGGGCACGATGACCGTTCCCCTGCCGCCGCTGCCGCCCACCGGAGAGGACGAGGTCTTCCGGCCGGGCGGGCGCAGCATCGCCGACATCGTCGACGAGGAGCACCGGCAGCTGACCGCGCTGCTGCGCCGCCTCACCGACGCCGACCCGGAGCCGGCGCCGGAGGGCGGCGTCACGGTGCTCACGGCGGCGCTGTCCCGGCACCTCTCGGCCGAGGAGCAGTGTCTGCTGCCCGCAGTCCGGGCGGCGCTGCCCGACACCGCCGCGCGGGTGGACCGGGTGCTCGCGGACGACGCCGAGCTGCTGACCCTCCTGCGCGGGCTGGCCGACGACGGGCTGGCCGAGGTCGACGCGCGGGTCCGCCGCCACGTCGAACAGGTCGGCGCCCTCGTCGCGGCGCTGCGGCGGGCCGCCACCGTCGAGGAGCTGATCCGCCTGGGCAACCGGCTGGAGATCGCCGAGGAGGCCGCGCCGACCCGGCCGCACCCGGGCACGCCGGCGACCCCGCCGTGGAACCGGGTCGTCGAGCCGGCGGTGGGCGTGGTCGACAAGGTGCGCGACGCCGTCACCGGGCGCCCCACGCACCTCGCCGACCTGGCGGAGCCGCCGCCGGCGTGAGTCGTCGGCGCCGGCATCGGGCGGCGCGGCGACGGATCGGGTACGCATCGGCGAGTGTTGATCCGTCCGGGGCCTTCCGTCGGCCGCTGCGGGGTCATACCGTCACTCTATGAATCTGGAGCTGCGACACCTGAGGGTGGTCTGCGCGATCGCGGAGACGGGGAGTGTGACCAAGGCGGCCTCGACGCTCGGCCTGGCCCAGCCGGCGCTCACCGCCCAGCTCCAGCGCATCGAGCGGACGTTGGGCGGGCCGCTGTTCGAACGGGACCGCCGGGGCGCGCGGCCCACCGCCCTCGGTGAGCTGGTGCTGGCCCGGGCCCGGGTGCTGCTGCCGGCCATGAAGGGCCTGCAGGACGAGGCGGCCCGGCTGGCCGGCGCCGGGGACGCTCCCCGGCGCTACCGGCTCGGCGGGGTGAACAGCCCGATCCTCGGTCGGCTCGTGCACCGGCTCGCCGCCGATCCGCCGCCGGCCCAGATCACCACCCACGCCTCCTGGTCGGCCGGGGAGCTGGCCCAGCTGGTGGCCGGCGGTCGGCTGGACTTCGCGCTGATCGGGGTGTGCGGCGACGCCGCGCCGCCGGCCGAGTGCGGGCTGAGCTGGCGGGAGGTGGCGGTCGACCCGGTGCTCGTCCTGCTGCCCGAGCAGCATCCGCTGGCCGACCGGGCCGAGGTGCCGCTGGGGGACCTGCGCCGCGAGCAGTGGGTGGCGGCGCCGGGCGACGGCTGCTTCGGCGACTGCTTCGCCGCCGCCTGCGCCCGCGCCGGTTTCACCCCCCGCAAGCTGTACGAGGCGGACGTGCGCGTCTGCATCGACATGGTCGACTCCGGGGAGGCGGTGGCGCTGTGCCAGGCCACCTTCCGCCCGGTCGCCGGGCTGGTCACCCGGATGCTGGCCGGCACGCCGCTGCGCTGGCGGCTGATGCTGGGCTGGCACCCGGACTCCCCCGCCGCCCGCGACGCCGACGCGGTGCTGGAGACCGCGCTGGCCGCGTACACCGACTCGCTGGCGGCGCACCCGGACTACCTGTCCTGGCTGCTGCGCAACCCGGGCTTCGGGGCGCGGGGGCTCCCCGCCGCCGGCCCGGACGGGGCGCGGGGGCTGACGACCGCCGGCACCGACGGGGGTGCGAACGGCGTGGCGCCGGGTATCTGGCGGACATGACCGACCTCTACCCCGCCGCCGACGACCGGGAGATCCTCCGGCAGGCCGCCGCCGCGCACACGTCCGCCGCCCGCGACGTGGAGGCGTTCCTGCGCCGCCTGCCCGAGGTGCCCGATCCGGCGGACGTGACGGAGTACGCCAACCTGCTCACCCGCGAGGAGCGGGCGCGCGCCGACCGCGAGGCGGCGGCCGACGCCGCGGGCCTGACGATCGGCAGCCTGGAGAGCGACCACGGCTGACGGTGCCGGCCGACGGTGTACCGGGAGGAGTCCCGGTACACCGTCGGTGCGTCCGTGCGTCCGTGCCTCGGTGGGCGGTTCCCGCCGCGACGCGGTCGGCCCCTGGCGCGACGCGGGCCGGATCAGCGTTCGCCGTGGACCGGGTCAGCGCCGCGACGTGGACCGGTTCAGCGTTCGACGAGGACGTCGTGACCCAGGTCGAGCAGCGCGTGCCGCCACTCGTCGTCGGCGTTGCCGCGGGGCGGCTTGGCCTCCAGCAGGTTCTGGATCTCGTCGATGGCGTCCTGCATCACCCGGATGTCCTCCGGGGTGAGGTCCACCTTGCGCTTGCTGAGCACCCGCAGGATCCGCCGGCCCGGCTCGGGCAGGTCGAGGTCCGGGTCCGGCCCGAACGACTCCTCCCCCGAGCCGCGGGTCAGCAGCCACTGCCGCAGCTGCTCGGACGGGACGTTCACCTGGGCGTGGAAGTCGTCCCAGAGGACCTCCACCTCGGGATCGAGCCGCTGCTCGCGTACCATCAGCCCTCCTCTCGACCGCGACGGTCGGACGCCGGCGGCTCCGGCTCGTCGCCCTGCTGCTCGCCCAGGCCCTCCGGCGGCACCTGCACCCGGGCGGGGTTCGCCGTCGGCGGCGCCAGGATCGGATCGGTGCGGTCGGCCTCTTCCTGGGTCTCCTCGGGTTCGGTCATGTCCGCCCTCCGGCTCATCGGGGATGGGACGTGCTCGCCGCGCGGTAGCCGCGCTCGCCGGCGGCCACGTCGAAGGCGAGCCGGCCGTCGCGGGCGTCGACGGTGACCTTCTGGCCGGGCGAGACCGCCGATTCCAGCAGCATCCGGGAGAGCTGGTTGTCCACCTCCCGCTGGATGACCCGGCGCAGCGGCCGGGCACCGAACTCCGGCTGGTAGCCGTGCTCGGCGAGCCAGTCGACGCCGGCGGTGGTGAAGTCGACCTCGATGTCCTGGGCGTGCAGCCGGCGCCGGGTCTCCTCCAGCATCAGCCCGGTGATCTGGCGCAGCTGCTCGGCCTCCAGCCGGCGGAAGATGATCACCTCGTCGATGCGGTTGAGGAACTCCGGGCGGAAGTTCTCCTGGAGCCGGCGCATGAGCCGCTCGCGCAGCTCGTCGCGCTCGGCGTCGGTGCCCGGCGCGCCGGCGCCGAACCCGACGGCGCGCTGCGTGCCGGTGATCAGCTCCGAGCCGAGGTTGCTCGTCATGATCAGCACGGTGTTCTTGAAGTTGACCGTACGGCCCTGGCTGTCGGTGAGCCGCCCGTCGTCGAGGACCTGGAGCAGGATGTTGAACACGTCGGGGTGGGCCTTCTCGATCTCGTCGAGCAGCACCACCGCGTACGGGCGGCGACGCACCGCCTCGGTGAGCTGGCCGGCCTCCTCGTAGCCGACGTACCCGGGCGGGGCGCCGACCAGCCGGCTGACCGTGTGCCGCTCCTGGAACTCGCTCATGTCCACCCGGACCATCCGGTCGGCCTCGCCGAAGAGCGCCTCCGCGAGGGCGCGGGCCAGCTCGGTCTTGCCGACGCCGGTCGGCCCGAGGAAGAGGAAGCTGCCCATCGGGCGCTCCGGGTCGGCCAGCCCGGTGCGCGAGCGGCGCACCGCCTCGGCGACGGCGGTGACCGCGTCGTCCTGGCCGACCACCTTCTCGTGCAGATGGCCCTCCAGGCGCAGCAGCCGGTCGCGTTCCTCCTCGGTGAGCTGGTTGACCGGGATGCCGGTGGCCCGGGAGACCACCTCGGCGATCTCGCGCGGCCCGACCGCCGGCACCTGCGAGGTGCCGCCCTCGTCGCCCCGTGCCCGCCGGATCTCCTCCTCCAGCTCGGCGAGCCGGTCGCGCAGGGCGGACGCCTTCTCGTACTGCTCGTCGGCGACGGCCTGCTCCTTGTCCCGCCGCACCTCGTCGAGCTGCGTCTCCAGCTCGCGTACGTCCGAGGCCGGGGTGCGGGTGCGCAGGCGGACCCGCGCCCCCGCCTGGTCGATCAGGTCGATCGCCTTGTCCGGCAGGTACCGGTCGGTGACGTACCGGTCGGACAGCTCGGCGGCGGCGACCAGCGCCTCGTCGGTGAACCGCACCTGGTGGTGCGCCTCGTAGCGGTCCCGCAGGCCGCGCAGGATCGCCACGGTGTCCTCGACGCTGGGCTCCGGCACGAAGACCGGCTGGAACCGGCGGGCCAGCGCCGCGTCCTTCTCGATGCTCTTGCGGTACTCGTCCAGCGTGGTCGCGCCGATCACCCGCAGCTCGCCCCGGGCCAGCGCGGGCTTGAGCATGTTGGACGCGTCCATGCCGCCCTCGCTGCCCGCCCCGCCCGCGCCGACGAGGGTGTGGATCTCGTCCAGGAAGACGATCAGCTCCTCACGGTGCGCGCGGATCTCGTCGATCACCTTCTTCAGCCGCTCCTCGAAGTCGCCCCGGTAGCGGGTGCCCGCCACCAGGCCGGCCAGGTCGAGCTGGATCACCCGCTTGCCGAGCAGCGTCTGCGGCACGTCGCCGTCGCAGATCCGCTCGGCCAGGCCCTCCACGATGGCGGTCTTGCCGACGCCCGCCTCGCCGATCAGCACCGGGTTGTTCTTCGTCCGTCGGGACAGGATCTCGACGGCCTGTTCGATCTCCTCGGCCCGGCCGATCACCGGGTCGATCTGGTCGTTGCGGGCCAGGTCGGTGAGGTCCTGGCCGTACTGGTCGAGGGTGGGCGTGCCCCGGTCCGGCTTCGGCCCGGTCATCGGCCCGCGCTCGGCGCTGGCGGCCTGCAACGACTCGGGCTGGATCCGGCCGGCGGCGAGCATCCGCCCGGCCGGCGACTCCGGGTTCAGCGGCAGCGCCATCAGGATGTGCTCGGGACCGATGTAGTTCGCGCCCATCGCGCGCGAGAGCTGGTGGGCGTCCAGCAGCGCCCGCTTCGCCGCGGGGGTGAGCGACAGGTTCGGCGGCACCTCGCCGCGGGGCGCGCCGTCGCCGCGCCCGCCCAGCGCGTTGAGCAGCGTGTCCGGGTCGGCGCCGGCGCGGCGGACCAGGTCGCGCAGCGGCTCGCGTTGCAGCGCCGCCCAGAGCAGGTGGTCGGTGTCCAGGTCGGTGCTCTGCCGCTGGGCGGCCCGGCGCGCCGCGTCGGCCAGCATCTCCCGGGCGTCGGCGGTCATCAGTCGGGTGATGTCGACCCGGTGCGCGGGTCGGCGCCCGCCCTCGCCCCGGCCGAAGTACCGGGCCAGGAACTCGTCCCAGGGGTCGGAGCCGAAGTCACCGGGTCCCATCATCTCTGTCCTCCGCTGCTCGGGCGCGGCACGGTCGCCAGGGGCTACCCGGCGGTCGGCCCGACAAACGCCGCCACGCCCGGGCCGCCCGCGCCCCGGTCCTCGTGGCAAGAACGCCTCTCCCGACGGCCCCGGCGGAGGAAACGGGCCGCTGCCCTGCGCCTCACCGCGCGGGCGGGATGGCAGGCTGACGGGATGGACGCGACGCCGCTGCTGATCGTGGACGCCGCCAACGTGGTGGGTTCCCGCCCCGACGGCTGGTGGCGGGACCGGGCCGGCGCCACCGCCCGGCTGCGCGACGCGCTGGCCCCGGTCGCCGCGGGCGGGCTGCCCCCGGAGCTGCCGCCGCCGGTCGAGGTGGTGCTGGTGGTGGAGGGCCGCGCCCGGGACGTGCCGGGCACGGCCGGGGTCCGGGTGGTGGCCGCGGCGGGTTCCGGCGACGACGCCGTGGTCGCGCTGGTCGCCGGCGCGCCGGAGCGCCGGCGGCTGGTCGTCACGGCCGACCGTGAGCTGCGGCGACGCGTCACCGAACGGGGCGCGGAGGTGTACGGCCCGCGCTGGCTGCGGGACCGCGCCGACCCCTCCGACGGGTCCCGTTGATCGGACCTCGGGCGCTTCCGGTCGACAACCGGTCACCGGGGCAGGAACACTGACAGGGCGGATGTTCTCCCACCGCAACCGTAGGCTCTAATGGAGGCCTCCCCGCCCCCAGGAGGTTTCGCCGTGGCGAGCGTCGCCGAGCTCAAGGCAGCCATCGATGTCGCGCTCCAGCAGATCGGCGACGGCCAGAGCGCCGTGCAGGCGGCCGGCGAGAAGCTGGCCGAGGCGCAGCAGACGCTGGCCGGCGCGCTGGAGGGCAGCGGCCACGAGACGGTGGAGGCGGCCCAGTCCTCGCTGACCCAGGCCAGCCAGGAGCTGGAGGAGTGCCTCGCCGCGACACTCGTCGCGGTCGAGCAGGCGCAGCTCTACGTCGCGACGCTCTGAGGCCGGGCCGTGTCCATCGTCGAGGACGTCGGCGCGCAGGTCCGCGCCGCCGCCGAGGAGCTGCCGATCGCCCAGCTCGCCCTGGCGCTGGAGAAGTTCGGGCTGGCCGCGGAGCGGCTGCGCTGGGTGCGCCAGGAGTCGGCCGACCCGATGGGCGTGCCGGAGCTCTCGGCCGCCACCGAGCACGCCGAGACCGCCGGGTACGCGCTGCGCGTCGCACAGGAGCAGCTCTCGGCCTACCTGGCCGCGATCGGGCTGGGCCCCGACGGCGGGCCCGCGCCCGGGCCGGAGCGGCAGCAGCGCCGGCCGGCGCACGACGCCCCGCGCGAGGCGGCCCCGGTCGCGGCGCCCGAGCCGGCCGGCGAGGTGAAGCTGCGCCGCTGGTGGTCGGTGCGGGTGGCGGAGCTGACCGGCGGGCGGGAGGGCCCGCCGGACGACCCCGACGAGCGGGTCGGTGACTCTCGCGAGCTGCTGCGCCGGGTCGTGGACGGGGTCCGCTCCGGCGACCGGGACCGGCTGCACGCCGAGCTGCGCCGCGCCCATGCCGACGTCGGCCTCGGCCTGGCCGCGGTGGCCCCGCCGCTGCTGCGCGACCTGGCCCGGGAGCTCCTCGGGCACCCGCCGCGCGCCGAGGACCTGGGGCGGCTGCACAGCGAGCTGGACGGGCGGGTCCGGGACCTGCTGCCCGGACTGCCCGCACCGGTGCTGGACACCCTGCTGACCCGGGTGTGCCGGATGCCGCCGCCGCGCCGCGACGAGGCAGAGCGGCCGCACGCGGCCGACCCGGCGGTCACCGCCGGGGTGCTCGCCGGCGTGCTGCTGGCCCGGCTCGGCCGCGACCTGCCGGCCGGCGACGAGCGGGACCGGCAGGCCGAGGCCGCCCGGGCGCGCCAGGCCGACGAGGAGCGGGACCGGCGGGCCGACGCCGCGAACCGGCGGGCGGCCGACGCCGAGTGGGAGCGGCGCGCCGCCGGCGCGCGGGAGCGGGCCGACGCCGCCCGCCAGTGGGTCGCCTCGGCCACCGACCGGGCGGCCTCGGCGCGCGACCGGGCCGTCGCGGCGGCCGAGCGGGTGGCCGCCGCCCGGCGGAACGGGCCGACGGGC
>NZ_JBSGDY010000190.1:0-10285 GCF_053602615.1 Micromonospora sp. NPDC004336 | reverse complement strand
GGCCGTGAGACTGGAGATCAGACGTGAGCACTACCGACCCCCGCCGGGGCGCGCGCCCCCGCCCGTTCCGGGGCGCATCCCGGCGCCGCCGTCCTCGTTGGAGATTTACCGACGTCGCTCCTGGGTACCGCACGGGCGCGCGCGGGCGACCGCCCGGCGGGATCGAAAGGGGAACGACGATGACCTCCACGGGAGGCGCTGCGGGCGGCGGTACGGGGATCTTCCGCCGCAAGCCGGTCGAGGAGATCGCCGACGAGTCCGGCGAAGGGCTGGCCCGTCACCTCGGGCTCTGGCAGCTCACCGCCATCGGCGTGGGCGGCATCATCGGCGCGGGCATCTTCGCCCTGGCCGGCGCGGTGGCGAGCGAGACCGCCGGCCCGGCCGTGCTGGTCTCGTTCCTGATCGCCGGGCTCGCCAGCGCGGCGGCCGCCCTGTCGTACGCCGAGTTCGCCGGCATGATCCCGAAGGCCGGCTCGGCCTACACCTACGGGTACGCGGTCCTCGGCGAGGCGGTCGGCTGGTTCATCGGCTGGGACCTGCTGCTGGAGTACACGGCGATCGTGGCCGTGGTGGCGATCGGCATCTCCGGCTACTTCTCCTTCCTCGTCACCGAGCTGGGGGCGGAACTCCCCGCCTGGATGCTGGGCGCCCCGGGCACCGGCGACGGGCACGTGGTGGACCTCTTCGCGGTGCTCCTCTGCCTGTTCATCGCGTTCCTGCTGAACCTGGGCATCAAGTCCGCCGCGCGCTTCGAGACGTTCGTCGTCGGGTTGAAGGTCGCCGTGGTGCTGCTGGTCATCGTGGTCGGCTTCTTCCACGTGCGCACCGCCAACTACTCGCCGTTCTTCCCGTTCGGGGTGAGCGGGGCGTTCACCGGCGCGGCCACCGTCTTCTTCGCGGTCTTCGGCTACGACGCGATGAGCACCGCCGCCGAGGAGTCCAGGGACGCCCGCCGGCACATGCCCAAGGCGATCATCTACTCGCTGGCCATCTCGATGGTCCTCTACGTCCTGGCGACCCTGGTGCTGACCGGCATGCAGAACTACCGGGACATCGACCCGGAGAGCGGCTTCTCGTCCGCGTTCGCCTCCGTCGGCCTCTCCGGGCTGGCCAGCGTCATCGCGGTCGGCGCGATCATCGGCATCCTGACCGTGATGTTCACCTTCATGCTCGGCGTGACCCGGGTGTGGTTCTCGATGAGCCGGGACGGCCTGCTGCCGGGGTGGTTCGCCAAGCTGCACCCGGTGCGCCGGGTGCCGAGCCGGGTCACCTGGATCGTCGGCGTCGGCTCGGCCCTGATCGCCGGTTTCCTGCCGATCCGCGAGGCCGCCGAGCTGACCAACATCGGCATCCTGCTCGCCTTCGTGGTGGTCTGCGTCGCGGTGATCGTGCTGCGGTACCGCCGCCCCGACGCGCCGCGCACGTTCCGGCTGCCCGGCATGCCGGTGGTGCCGGCGGTCGGCGCCCTCTTCTCCCTCTGGCTGATCACCTTCCTGGCCCCGGAGACGTGGCTGCGCTTCGCGGTCTGGTTCGTGCTCGGCGCGCTGATCTACGCCGGCTACGGCTACCGCCGGTCGAAGCTCGCCCGCCGGGGCTGAGGCCGGGTCACCGGGGCCGGGCGGGCCCGCGCCGGGGCCGGCGTCCGGAACCGTCGCGCCCTCGGGGATCCGCCGGCGGCCCGTCGAGGGCGCGGGCGGGTCAGTCGGCCACGACGAGCAGGCCGGCCAGGAGCGCGACGGCCGTCGAGACCGCCGTCGAGGTCAGCCGCCGCCACCGTGGCGCGCCGGCGAGCGGCGGCAGGCCCCGCCAGCGGTACGCGGCCAGCGCGATCCCGGCGACCGACAGGCCGACGCCGAGCGGCCAGAGCCAGGCGGGGACCACCGACCAGTCGCCGAGCCGGTGACCGAGGCCGAGGTAGAGCGCGGCCCAGGCGACTGCGGGCGCCAGGGTGAGCCGGTCCGGGGCCCGGCGGGCCGTGGCGAGCAGGCTCCACCCGCCGACGAGGGTGAAGAACACCGCGAGGCCGGCGCTGATCCAGACCGGCAGCGGCGGCCCGTCGGCGTCGGCCTCCTCCGCCGGTACGCCGAGCAGCCGCAGCCCGATCGGCTCGACGCCCCTGCCGGTGTTGCCGAGCACCACCACGCCGCGACCGGTGGCCCGCTCGAAGCCCACGTAGGCGTGAAAGCCGCCGGTGGCGCCGTTGTGCCAGACGATCTCGCGGTCGCCGTGGCGGGTGGTGAACCAGCCGTAGCCGATCCGCCTACGATCGTCCTCGGTGAAGCGCGGGGTGGCGGCGTCGGCGCCGGGGGCGGTGCCGGCGAGGGTCGCGCCGACGAGCCGGGCCAGGTCCTCGGCGGTCGACCAGTGTCCGATGCCGGCCGGCGCGTACCCGCCGCCGACCCAGGCGTCGACCGCGCGTCCGCCGGCCGTCGACCCCTCGGCGCGCCCGGGCGGCAGGGCGTCGGCGTCGGTGGCCGCCACCGTCGCCGTCATGCCGAGCGGTCGCAGCAGCTCGCGGTCGAGCAGCTCCGCGTACGACGTGCCGGCCCGGGCGGCGAGCGCCTGGCCGAGCAGCGCCACGCCGAGGTTGGAGTAGCGAACCCGCCCCCGGTCGTCGCCGGGCTCCTCCTCGCCGGCGGCCTCGACGAGCCACCCGGCGTCCTGCCCGGCGTAGGGGTTGCCGCCGGTGACGTTGGCCCACCAGGCGCGGGCCATGTCGCCGGCCGACGTGATCGCCAGCCGGGGCAGGCCGGAGCGGTGACTGGCCAGCTCGGCGAGGGTGGCCTCGCGGGCGGGGCCGGTCAGCCCGGGCAGCGCGGCGCCGACCGGCTCGTCGGGGCGGGCGTGCCCGGCCGCGACCTGCCGGGCCAGGAGCATCCCGGTCATCACCTTGGTGACCGACCCGATCTCGAACGGGGTGCCCGGCTCGACGGGCCTGCCCTCGGGGTCGCGGTCGCCCAGGCCGGCGACCCGGACACGGCCGTCCTCCACCACGGCGACGGCGAGGCCCCGGTGACCCTCCGGGTCGGACACCGCCGCGCGGACGGCGGCGGCCAGCGCGGCGTCGCCGGTGCTCTGCCCCGTGAGCCGGGGCGGGCGCGGCATGATCCCGACGGCCGCGACCGCGCCGAAGAGCGCGGCGACCAGGACGAGGGCGGCGGGCTTGCGCATGGCGCTCCTTCCGTTTCGCGGCGACGACCGCTGCCGGCACCGAGGGGTGGGCGGGTCAGCGGCGGGCGGCGGTGAGGATCGCCAGCAGCGGCACGACCCGTTCGGCGGGGACGGCGTAGCGGCCCCGGCCGGTGCTGCGCAGCCAGCCCGCGGCGGCGAGCTGGCGCAGGTGGTGGTGCAACTGGCCGGTGGTGCCCAGGCCCTCGGTGCCGGCCAGCTCGCCGGTGCCGTGCCGGCCGGTCAGGATCTCGCGCAGCAGGCGCAGCCGCACCGGGTGGGCCAGGGCGGTCAGCGCGCCGGCCAGCTCCGTCCAGTCCCCGGCGAGGACGTCGTCGACGGTGCGGCCGTACTGCCAGTCGTAGTGCTGGTCGTCGAGGCGGACGGTGCCGGTGTAGAGCACCGCGCCGGAGCCGTCGGCGGGCAGCCGCCGCTTCAGCCCGTCGAGCGCCCAGAAGACCCCGGCGGCCTCGGCCGGCGCGTCGGCCGGGGGCGGCTCCGCCGCGAACCGCTCGACCAGCGCGGCCACCTGCGCCTCCAGGGCACTGAGCCGATCTTCGATCTCCGCCATTAATCGATAATACGAACTTACGTAGTTACGTGCAACGGCGGCGGCCCGGAGCGGTGCCACGGGAGATCCACCCGCCCGCTACCGTTCCCCGTCTGGGGAGGTGCCGCCGGTGTACGTGGTGTCCGTGATCAACTACAAGGGCGGGGTCGGCAAGACCACCGTCACCGCCAACCTGGGGGCCGAACTGGCCAACCGGGGCATGCGGGTGCTGCTCGTCGACCTCGACCCGCAGGCCAGCCTGACCTTCGGCTTCTACGACCCCGACGACTGGCGGGAGCGGCTGCGCGACGGCCGGACGGTGAAGCGCTGGTACGACGGGCTGCGCGGGGACACCCCGGCGGTCTCCCTGGGCGAGCTGGTCGTCTCCCCCGGCCCGGCGAACGCCCGGCTCAGCGGCGCCGGCCGCCTCGACCTCGTCGCCTCCCACCTCCAGCTCGTCGACATCGACCTGACGCTGGCGCGCGGCGTGGCCGACGGCGACGAGTACGACGCCGAGCTGTTCCGGGTGCGCGGCTCCCTCGCCGAGGGACTGCACGACGACGCGCTGGGCGGCTACGACATGGTGCTCATCGACTGCCCGCCGAACTTCAACGTCGTCACCCAGTCGGCGATCATCGCCAGCGACCACCTGCTCATCCCGGCGAAGGCCGACTACCTGTCCACACTGGGCATCGACTACCTGCACGGCAACGTCCGGGAGCTGGTCGACCGGTACAACGCCGACGCCCGCCGGTTCGCCACCACCCGCCGCCACCACAAGGTCGCCCCCGGGGTCGCCGGCGTGATCTTCACGATGGTCCAGCTCATGGCGCAGCGGCCGATCGCGGCGCACCAGGGCTACATGGACCAGGTCCGCGCGCTCGGCCTGCCGGTCTTCCCGACCGCCCTGCGGGAGAACGTGACGACGTACGCCACGAACACCCCGCGCGGCGTCCCGGTGGTGCTCCGCGACCGGCTCACCCCGCCGGTCGTCCGCGACGAGCTGCGCCAGCTCGCGACCGAGTTCCTCGAACACCTCCAGCCCGAGCGGGTGGGGGCGTGACCGGCCCGGGCCGGGACGTCGCCGGCCTGGTCGCCGCGCTGCTGCGGGACCTGCCCGCCGCCGACCTCGCCGCCCTGGTCGAGGGGCGGGCCCGGCTCGCGGTGGTGCCGCTCGACGCCACCCCGCCCGACCCACCGCCCGGCCATCCGACCGACGCCCGCCCGCCCCGGGCCGACGCCCGCCGGTCAGCGTCCGCCCGGCCGGCCGCGTCGACGGCCGACCCGGCCCGCGCCCGAGTCGCGCTGACGGCCATGTCGCGGCGCGACGACGGTACGGCGTACCTCGCCGGCTGGACCGCCCGCGACCTGCGGGCGCTGGCGGCGGACCTGGGGCTGCGCGGCGTCACCGGGCTGCGCAAGGCGGAGCTGGTCGACCGGATCGTCGACCGCACCATCGGCTACCGCCTCGCCTCCACCGCCATCCGCCGGCTCTGAGCAGGCACCAGAAGCGTTCACCGCCCAGCAGGGAGACCCACGGAAGCCTGTCAGACGCCGTCCTCGTTCCTCGCTCCCACCCGTCACAGACGCCCGACGGCCGCGCGGCTGTCCTGGACCGGACAGACTCCTGCGGATCGGCCCCGCCCGGCCCGGCGTCCGTCCTGCCCGCGCCCCCGATCACCGCCACCCGCACCGGCGACGGATCCCCCGCCCGCCCCCGATCAGGGACTAGGCTGTCCGGCGCCGACGGGTCGAGGAGGACGCGCATGGACAGGTGGGTGGCGCTGCTGCGCGGGGTCAACGTCGGCGGCGCGAAGGTCGCGATGGCGGACCTGCGCCGGCTGGTCGCCGGCCTCGGGCACGACGACGTGAAGACCTACCTGCAGAGCGGGAACGTGGTCTTCGGCAGCACGGTGCGCGACGCCGAGGCGTTGGCGCGGGGCATCGAGCGGGCGATCGCCGACGAGCTGGGGTTGACCGTGCCGGTGCTGGTACGCGGCGGCCGGGAGCTGGCGGCGGTGGCCGGCGGCAACCCGTACGCCGACCGGGAGGACGACCCGACGCGGCTGCTGGTGGCCTTCCTCGCGACCGCGCCCGAGAGGTCCGCCGTGGCCGCGCTGACCGTGCCCGGCGGCGAGAACGTCGCGTTCACGGTCACCGGCCGGGAGGTCTACCTGCACTATCCCGACGGCGGCTACGGCCGGTCGAAGTTCACCAACAACTACCTGGAGAAGAAGCTCGGCGTGGTGGCGACCACCCGCAACTGGCGCTCGGTGCGCGCCCTGGCGGAGCTGGCGACGCCCTGAGCCGCCGCGTCCGCCCGGCCCGGGCGGCGACCGCCGAGTCGCGGACGGCGGGCGATGGCCGGCGAGTCGCGGGCGGCGGGCGGTGGCCGGTGGCCGACGAGTCGCGGGCGGCGGCCGACGAGTCGCGGGCGGCGACGGCGCCGATCGCCCGCCGGCGCGCGGTCGCGACGCCGCGCCGGGCCGCGACCGCGCCGACCGGTCAGAAGCGGTACGCGGTGTGGTACTCCGGCACCACCACCCGGCTGCGCGGGGAGACCCGCCGCACCGCGGCGATCAGCCCGTCCAGCCGCTCGCGGTCGGCCGGGTCCACCGGCACCGGGTTGCGCAGCTCGGTCTCGAAGTTGTCGAAGTGCACCGGCACCACCACCTTCGGCCGGTCCAGCGCGTCGAGCAGCCGCTCGACGTAGTCGGCGGTGCTGGTGCTGCTCGGCAGCGCCACCATGGCCACGTCGGGGGCGAGGCCGGTCAGGTTCCGCTCGACGAAGTCGCTCGCGCCCATGAAGAACACCGACGGCCCGTCGGCCACCCGCACCTGATAGGCGAGGGTGTCGCCCTCGGGCAGGTCGGCGATGGTCTCGGGCTTCGGCGGCGGGCTGACCCGTACGCCCGGGAAGGCCATCGAGTACGACTTGTTCCGGCTGTGCAGCGAGCTGATCACCTCCACCGTGTACGCGCCGAAGTCCAGCACCTCCCCGCCCCGGACCGGGCTGAGCTGCCCCGACGGCAGCCCGTACGCCAGGCCGAGGTGATAGGCCGTCAGGGTGCCGACGACGCGGGCACCGGTGCGGCCGGCGATGTACGGGACGTCCATGTAGTGGTCCCAGTGGGTGTGCGTGACGAGCACCGTCTCCGCCCGGTCCACGAGCGGGTCCACGACGTCGGTGCGGACCTCCAGCTTCTTCGCCGTGTCGAAGGCGCCCCTGAACAACCCCGTGTCGATGCGGCTGAGGAACGGGTCGAGCAGGACGGTGCGGTCGCCGATGTCGATGCGCCAGGCCGACGTACCCCACCAGCGGAAGCTGACCGGGCCGCTGCGGCGGCCGGCCGGCGCGGCGGCGACCGGGGCGGCGGCCGGCGGCGCGGCCTGTGCGGGGCCGGCCAGGGCGGCGCCGGCGAGCCCGCCGGCGGAGACCAGGGCGGTGCTGGCGGCGGCGTCGCGGAGGAAGCGGCGGCGGTCGAGGTTGGGCATGCGGAACTCTCCCCGTCGTGGTGCTGGTCGGTCGTGTCGAGCCAACCAGCACCACCCCCGCCCGGTCCAAGATCGACGGCCGGATCGGCCGATATCCGCCGCGATATCGGGCCAGCTCAGCGCGGTGGAATCCGGGCGCCGGGGCCGGCGAAATCAGTCGCCGCGCAGCGCCTCGACGGCGGCGCGGGCGGCCTCGCCCATCGCCAGGTCGACGTCGATGCGGCGGGTGGCGAGCTGCGCGGCCCGGGCGAAGACGGCGATGGCGTACCGGCCGCCGTCGGGGTATTCGACGACGCCCGCCTCCAGGTGCAGCCCGGGCAGGGTGCCGGTCTTGCCGGCGACCCGCACCCCGGGCGGGAAGCCGGCGGCCAGCCGGGTCCAGAAGAGCTGCCGGGCCATCCAGCCCCGGACCATCGCGCACGCCTCGGGCGGGCCGGCCTCGTTCCGCCAGATCAGGCCCAGCAGCCGGGTGATCTCCCGCGCGGTGCTCGACGTGGTGTGCGCCGGGTCGAACATCCGCATCGCGCGGACCCGCTCGACGGGCAGGGTCGGGAAGATCCGGGCGAAGTCGGCCTCGGTACGCGCGCCGACGTCCGCGAGCATCATCTCGACCAGTTGCCGGGGCCCGCCGACGATCCGGGTGCGCGGCAGCCCCAGCTCGGCGGCGAGCATCGGCAGCACGTCCGCCCCGACCCGGCGCAGCAGCAGGTCGGCGGCCGTGTTGTCGCTGACCGACATGGCGAAGTAGGCGAGATCCCGCAGCGACACCTCGGCGTCGTCGGCGCAGCCGGCGATCCCCCACCCGCCGAGCCGGTCGTCGGCGGTCACCAGCACCCGTTCCTGCGGGTCGAGCTGGCCGGCGACGACCTGCCGGGCGAACTCCAGCACCAGCAGGATCTTGAAGATCGAGGCGATCACCACCTGCTCGTCGGCCCCGACCGCCACCTCCCGCCGGCGCTCCCCCGCGTCGTCGCCGACGGCGTCGAGGTCGACGGCGTGCAGGCAGCCGCTGACCCCGACCCGTGCGAACGTCCGCCCGATCCGTTGCGTCACCACGCTGGGCACGGTAGCCGCCGCCCGCCGCCGGGCGCTGGCGTAGGGTCCGGCCGTGGACCTGCTCCGGCACCTGCGGCACTTCGTGGTCGTCGCCCGCGAGCTGCACTTCGGGCGGGCCGCCGAGCTGCTCGGCATGGCCCAGCCGCCGCTCAGCCAGTCGGTGCAGCGCCTGGAACGGGAGCTGGCCGTCGAGCTGTTCGACCGGTCCCGCCGCCAGGTGCGCCTGACCACCGCCGGTCAGCTGCTGCTCGGCGAGGCCGAGGAGCTGCTCGCCGGGGAGGGCCGGCTGCGCAACCTGATGCGCCAGGTGCGCGAGGGGGTGTCGGGGGTGCTCCGGGCGGGGGTGCCGCCGGAGACGCCCGCGGTGACGCTGCGCGAGCTGCTCGACCGGCTGGCCGACCGGGCGCCGGGGCTCGACGTCGACCTGCACGAGCTGACCAGCGGCGAGCAGGAACGGATGCTGGCCGAGGGCCGGCTGGACGTCGGCCTGCTGCACCACCCCGTCGCCGACGACGGGCTGCGCCTGGGCGCCGCCGTCGACGTACCGCTGGGGGTGCTGCTGCCGCGGGCCTCGCCGTTGGCCCGGGACCGGGAGGTGGAGCTGGCGGCGCTGGCCGGCCTGGACCTGGTGACCGCGCCCCGGGCCACCGCGCCCGGCTGGCACGACCACCTGCTCGACGTCTGCCGCCGGCACGGGTTCACGCCGGGCCGGGTCCGCCCGGCGCGCAATCCGGAGTTCCTCTTCGGGCTGGTGCTGGCCGGCGGCGGGGTCGCCGTCGAACCGGCGGCGACGGCCCGCCGGGAGCCCCGGATCGCCTGGCGGCCGATCGCCGGGTCACCGCTGGTCAAGCGCACCTCGGCGGCGTGGCCGCGACGCGGTGCGCACCCGGCCGCGCCGATGTTCGGGCAGCTCGCGGCGGAGGTGCTGGCCGACGGGCCCGCGCCCCCGGCGCCGCCGCCGGTGCCGCCGCCCCGGCCCTGGCCGGTGCTCTTCGACGAGCCGGCCTGAGGCCGGGATCACCGGTTGGAAGGCCGCCTGCCGGGGGTACGCCAAGGGGACGCCCGGCCGGGCGTGGAAGCGCTTCCGCGCACCCGGCTCCGTGACGACCGGCGAAGGAGCCCCGATGGCGAACGCGATTCCCGACATCTCCCTCAACGACGGCAACACCATCCCGCAGCTCGGCTTCGGGGTCTTCCAGATCGACCCGAAGGACACCGTCGCGGCGGTCCGCAAGGCCCTGGAGGTCGGCTACCGGCACATCGACACCGCCGAGATGTACGGCAACGAGGCCGAGGTGGGCCGGGCGATCCGCGAGTCCGGCGTGGACCGCGACGAGGTCTTCGTGACCAGCAAGCTCAACAACGGCTTCCACCGGCCCGACGACGCCCGCAAGGCGTTCGAGTCGACGCTGGCCGCGCTGCGGATGGACCACGTCGACCTGTTCCTCATCCACTGGCCGCTGCCCACGCGCTACGACGGCGACTTCGTCGCCACGTGGAGGACGCTTGAGGAGTTCCGGCGCGACGGCCGGGCCCGCTCGATCGGGGTGTCGAACTTCCAGGTCGCGCACCTGGAGCGGCTGGCCGCCGAGGCGGACACGGTGCCGGCGGTCAACCAGGTGGAGGCGCACCCCTACTTCGGCAACGAGCGGGTGCGCGCCTACGGCCGGGCGCACGGCATCCCGACCGAGGCGTGGTCGCCCATCGCGCAGGGCAAGGTGCTGGGCGACCCGACGGTCGTCGACGTCGCCGAGCAGGTGGGCCGCACGCCGGCCCAGGTGGTGCTGCGCTGGCACGTGCAGCGCGGCGACATCGTCTTCCCGAAGTCGACCACCCCGGAGCGGATCGAGGAGAACTTCCGGATCTTCGACTTCGAACTGGACGACGCGGCGATGGAGCGGATCACCGGGCTCGACCGGGGCGAGGCCGGCCGGCAGGGCCCGGATCCGGACACGTTCGACTACGTCCCCGCCTGACACGGGGTCGCCGGCTCGCCGGGCACCGTCACACCGTGAC
>NZ_JBSGDY010000189.1:0-10480 GCF_053602615.1 Micromonospora sp. NPDC004336 | reverse complement strand
CACAGCGGCGGCGAGTACGTGGCCGCCTGCCTGGCCGGCGTCTTCGACCTCGCCGACGCCATCGACACCGTCGCCCTGCGCGGCCAGCTCATCGACCGCCTGCCCGGCGGCGCCATGCTCGCCGTGTCGCTGCCGGAGGAGGAACTCGCCGCCCGGCTGGGCCCGGAGCTCTCCATCGCCGCGGTGAACGCCCCCGGCCAGTGCACCGTCTCCGGCCTGGTCGAGCCCGTGCGGGAGCTGGCCGACCGGCTCGCCGCCGACGGGGTGGACTTCCGCCGGCTGCACGTGCGCACCCTCGGCCACTCGGTGGCCATGGAACCGGTGCTCGACGAGTTCCGCGCCCACGTCGCCGGCCTCACCCTGCGCGAGCCGACGCTGTCGTACGTCTCGAACGTCACCGGCACCTGGATCACCCCGGCCGAGGCCACCGATCCCGACTACTGGGTGCGGCAGCTGCGGGGCACCGTCCGCTTCGGCGACGGGGTGCGGACCCTGCTCGCCGGCTCCGCCGACCGGATGCTGGTCGAGGTGGGCCCCGGCACGGTGCTCGGGGCGCTGGTGGGGGCGAACGGCGACGGCGCCGCCCCGCCGGTCCTGCCGTCGATCCGGCACCCCCGTGACTCGCAGCCGGACCAGGCGTTCCTGCTGGCGACGCTGGCCCGGCTCTGGGAGTCCGGGGTGGACGTCGACTGGGAGTCCTTCGCGGCCGGGCAGCCCTGCCGGCGGGTGTCCCTGCCGACCTACCCGTTCGAGCGCCGCCGCTACTGGATCGACGCGCCGGAGGACGGCCCCGTCCCGGTGCAGGACGACTCCGTGGCGCCGCGCCGGGCGCCGGAGCCGGTCGACGCCGGCCCGACCAGCCTCGACGTGGACCTCGGCAGCACCCTGCACCAGCGTCCCCACCTGACCACCGAGTACGTGGCGCCCCGGGACGACCTGGAGGAGTCGATCGCCGCCGCCTGGCGGGAGCTGCTCGGCTTCGAGACCGTCGGCGTGCACGACAACTTCTTCGCCCTGGGCGGCAGCTCCCTGCTGACCACCCGCCTGGTCACCCGGCTGCGGGAACGCTTCGCGGTGGACCTGCCGCTGGAGGAGCTGTTCAAGGCGCACACCATCGCCGCCCAGGCCACCATCATCCGCGCCCTCCAGGACGACGCCCCCGGCGCTTCCGGGATGGCCGGCGCTCCCGGCGCGGCCGGCACCCCCGGCGCGGCCGGCGCTCCCGGCGCGGCCGGCGCTCCCGGCGCGGCCGGCACGGACGGCGCGGACGGCGCGGACGGCGTGGACGACGCCCCGACAGGCGGCGGAGCCGCGCCCTCGGCGGAGGGCGACCCCGGGCCGGCGGCGGGCGGCGGCGAGTCGGACGGGGCCGCGCGATGACCGTCGACGAGCAGCGCGGCGCCCGCCCCGCCCCGGCGTTGTCCCCGGCCAAGCAGGCGCTGCTGGCGGCCTGGTCGCGGGGGCGGCGCGGCAACCGCGACGAGATCCCCCGCCGGGGCGACGACGGCCCGGCGCCGCTCTCCTTCTCCCAGCAGCGGCTGTGGTTCCTCGAACGGATGGTGCCGGACAGCCCGGCGTACAACACGCCGATGGCGGTGGAGCTGCACGGGCCGCTGGACGTGGCGGCGCTGCGGGACAGCGTGCAGCGCATCGTCGACCGGCACGAGGCGCTGCGCACCACCATCCGGGAGGCCGACGGCGAGCCCGTGCAGGTGGTCTCGCCGCCGGGGCCCGTCGACCTGCCGGTGACCGACCTGAGCCACCTCGGCGAGGCGGACCGCGACGAGCGGGTGCGGCAGGCCCTCCAGGAGGAGGCCCGGCGCACCTTCGTGCTGGCGGTCGGGCCGCTGGTCCGGTTCGGGCTGTTCCGGCTCGCCCCGCAGCGGCACGTCTTCCTGGTCAACTGGAGCCACCTGATCGCCGACGGCTGGTCGGGCCGGGTGTTCTCCCGGGAACTGGCCGAGTGCTACTCGGCGCTGGTCGCCGGCGGCACGCCCCGGCTGCCCGAGCTCAAGCTCCAGTACGCCGACTACGCGGTCTGGCAGCGGGCGCAGCTGTCCGGGCCCACGCTGGCCCGGCAGGTGCGCTACTGGCGGGACCGCCTCGACGGCATCCCCGCCCTGCTGGAGCTGCCGACCGACCGGCCCCGGCCCACCGTGCAGAGCTTCCGCGGCGACACCCTGCGGTTCACCGTCGACGAGCGGCTCACCGGGCGGCTGCGCGCGCTCTGCGCCGGCACCGACAGCACCCTGTTCATGGCGCTGCTCGCCGCCTTCACGGTGGTGCTCTCCCGCTGGTCGGGGCAGCCCGACGTGGTCGTCGGCACGCCGGTGGCCAACCGCAACCGGCCCCAGCTGGAGGACCTGTTCGGCTTCTTCGCCAACACCCTCGCGCTGCGCACCACGGTGACCGGCGACCCGACGTTCCGGCAGCTGCTGGCCCGGGTCGGCGCCGACGTGTCGGCCGACTTCGCCCACCAGGACCTGCCCTTCGAGAAGCTCGTCGACGAGCTGCAACCCGAGCGCAGCACCAGCCACAACCCGGTGTTCCAGGTGATGCTCGCGCTGAACAACACCCCGCCGCCCCGGGTCGACCTGACCGCCGACACCCAGCTCGTCGGGCTCGTCGAGGGCGACACGGGGTCGGCGAAGTTCGACCTGTGGCTGTCGCTGGCGGACGCCGGGGACACGCTGCCCGGCGGGCTGGAGTACGCCACCGACCTGTTCGACCGGGACACCGTCGAGCGGATCCTGGCCAGCCTGCTGCGCCTGCTCGACCAGGTCTGCGCCGACCCCGACGCCCCGCTGTCGCGGCTGGAACTCGTCGACGCCGAGGAGCGCGACCGCGTCCTGCGGGTGTGGAACGACACCGCCGCACCGGAGCCCGCCCCGCGCGTCCTGCACGAGCTGATCGCCGAGCAGGTCCGGCGGACCCCGGAGCACGTCGCCGTGCGGCTGGACGACCGGTCGCTGACCTACGCCGAGCTGGACCGGCGCGCCAACCGGCTGGCCAACCGGCTGCGGCGGCACGGCGTAGGCCCCGACAGCCGGGTCGCGGTCTGCCTCGACCGCTCACCCGAGCTGCTGGTGGCGCTGCTGGGCGTGCTCAAGGCCGGCGGCTGCTACGTGCCGCTGGACCCGGACCACCCGCCCGCGCGGCTGGCGTACCTGCTCGCCGACTGCGGCGCGCGGATCGTGCTGACCGGCGACGGCGGGCGGGACGTGCTGCCCGCCGACGCGCCGCCGGCGATCGACCTGCACCGCGACGACTGCGCCGACGAGCCCGCGCAGGCCCCGGCGAGCGGCGTCACCGAGGACGACCTGACGTACGTCATCTACACCTCCGGCTCCACCGGCATGCCCAAGGGGGTGATGAACAGCCACCGCGCCGTGGTGAACCGGCTGCGCTGGATGCAGCGCCGCTTCGGGCTGACCGCCGGCGAGGCGGTGCTGCAGAAGACGCCCGCCAGCTTCGACGTCTCGGTGTGGGAGTTCTTCTGGCCGCTGCTGGTCGGCGCGACCGTCACCATGGCCCGCCCCGACGGGCACCGCGACCCCGGCTACCTGGTCGACCTGATCAACGACCAGCGGATCACCACCGTCCACTTCGTGCCCTCGATGCTGCGGCTCTTCCTCGACGAGCCGCGCTCGGCCACCTGCACCGGGCTGCGCCGGGTGGTGTGCAGCGGCGAGGCGCTGCCCCGCGACCTGGTCCGCCGGCTCCAGGAGCGGCTGCCCGCGCGGCTGGACAACCTCTACGGCCCGACCGAGGCCGCCGTGGACGTGACCGCGCACCGGTGCCCGCCCGGGGAGGACGCCGACGCCGACGTGTCGATCGGCGCGCCGGTCGACAACACCAGCATCTACGTGCTGGACCCGGCCGGGCGGCCGGTGCCGGTCGGGGTGCCCGGCGAGCTGTGCATCGGCGGCATCCAGGTCGCCCGGGGCTACCAGGGCCGGCCGGCGCTGACCGCCGAGCGGTTCGTCCCCGACCCGTTCGCCGACCGCCCCGGCGCCCGGATGTACCGCACCGGCGACATCGTCCGGTGGCGGCCCGGGGGCACCCTGTCCTACCTCGGCCGCGAGGACCTCCAGGTCAAGCTCGGGGGCATCCGCTTCGAGCTGGGCGAGATCGAGGCGGCCCTGCGGGAGCACCCCACCGTCCGCGACGCGGTGGTCACCGTGCGCCGGGACGCCGGCGACGAGGGCCAGCTCGTGGCGTACGTGGTGCCCCGCGCCGGGGAGCCGTCGGAGCCGGCCGCGCCGGCGGGCCCGGACGGGACCCCGGCGACCGGCGACGCCGACGGCACCGTGCACCAGTGGGCGCGGGTCTTCGACGAGGCGTACACCGAGCCGGCGACGCCCGACGCGGCGGACAGCAACTTCTCCAGCTGGAACAGCAGCTACACCGGCGCCCCGATCCCGGCCGACGAGATGCGGCGGTGGGTCGACGAGACCGTCTCCCTGGCCCTGGCGACGCCGCCCGGCCGGGTCCTCGAGGTGGGCTGCGGGCTCGGGCTGCTCCTGCTGCGCATCGCGCCGCACGCCGCGTCGTACCACGGCACCGACATCTCCCGGTTCGCGCTCGGCCAGGTCCGCGCCGAGGTCCGGGCCCGCGGCCTGGCGGGCGTCACCCTCGACGAGCGGGCGGCGCACGAACTGGCGGACCTGCCCGCCGGGTCCTTCGACACGGTGCTGCTGAACTCGGTGGTGCAGTACTTCCCGGACGCCGACTACCTGCGGCGGGTGCTGGCGCAGGCCCTGCGGCTCGTCGCCCCGGGCGGCCGGGTGATCGTCGGCGACGTCCGCAGCCTGCCCCTGCTGGCCGACTTCCACCGCTCGGTGGAGCTGCACCGGGCGGGCCCGGACGACGACCCGGCGGTGGTGCTCGCCCGGGCGGCCGCCCGGACCTGGCAGGAGGAGGAGCTGGCGCTCGACCCGGCGCTGTTCACCTCCCTCGGCGAGACCGTGCCCGGCGTGGCCGCCGTGCAGGTGCGGCTCAAGCCCGGCGGGTACGACAACGAGCTGAGCCGGTTCCGCTACGACGTGGTCGTCCACGTCGCCGCCGACCCCGCACCCGACGGCGGGGCCGGGCCGGAGCCGGCCGTCGACCCGCTCGGCTGGGACGGCGACCTGGCCGGCCGGCTGCGCGAGCGACTCCGGGAGGAACCGGCGCTCGCCGTGACCGGGATCCCCAACGACCGCCTCCGCGAGATCGCCGTGCTGCGCTCCGGCGACGGCGGCTTCCGGACCGTGGCCGAGCTGCGCGCCCGGATCGACCGGGAACCGGCCGGCGTCGACCCCGACGCGCTGTACCGGCTCGCCGACGAGCTGGGCGCGCGCGTCGTCGTCGCGCCGTCCCCCGCCGACCCGACCCGGATGGACGCCCTGTTCCACCGCGCCGACGTGCGGCCCTCGTGGCCCCCGACGCCCCCGGCGCGCGGCGGCGCGCCGGCGAACTGGCCCCGCCAGGCGCGCCTGATGGGCGAGCTCGGCCCCCGCTGGCGGGCCCACCTGAAGGACCGGATCCCGCGTTACGCGGTGCCGGCGGTGTTCGTTCCCGTGCCCGACATCCCGCTCAGCCTCAACGGCAAGGTCGCCTGGTCGGACCTGCCGGCGCCGCCGCCGGCGGGGGCCCGGGACCGGGGCGCGCACGTCGCGCCGGCCGACGGCACCGAGCGGCTCGTCGCCGACATCTGGGCGTCCGTCCTCGGGCTGGAGCGGGTCAGCGCCACCGCCAACTACTTCGAGCTGGGCGGCGACTCGATCCGCGGGATCCGGGTGATGGCCCGGGCCAACCAGGCCGGCCTGCCGCTGGTGCCCCGGGACCTGTTCGCGCACCCGACGGTGGCGGAACTCGCGGCTGTCGCCGACGCCCGCCTCGCCGAGGGCGGCGCCGTCGACGGGCCCGCCGACGCGCCGGAGCCGCCGGCGGACTGGGGGCTGTCGGAGCGCGACCGGGCCCGGCGGGAGCGGCTGCTGGCCGACCCCGACGTGACGGACGTCTTCCCGCTGGCCCCCTACCAGGCGCACATGCTGCGCCGGCTGGTCGCCGACCCGCGGCCCGGCGAATACCTGGTGCAGCGCGTCGACACCCTGCGCGGCCCGATCGACGTGGACCTGCTGCGCCGGTGCTGGGCGGGGCTTGCCCGCCGGTACGCCCTGCTCCGGACCATGTTCGTCTGGGCCGACCTGGACGAGCCGCTCCAGGTGGTGCGGCGCGACGTCGAGCTGCCGTCCCGGTACGAGGACTGGACCGGGCTCACCGCCGCCGAGCAGGACGCCGAGCTGGCCCGCTTCCTGCGCGAGGACCAGGCGGTGGGCTGCGCCCCCGAGGACCCGGCCGGCATCCGGCTCTTCCTGGCCAAGGTGGACGAGGACGCCTACCGGACGGTGTTCAGCTTCAGCTACCTGCGGATGGAGGGCTGGAGCCTCAGCGTCTTCCTCAGCGACGTGCTCGGGGAGTACCACCGGCTGCTCGTCGGCGAGGCCCCGGACGCCGGCACCGACGTGCCGTTCAGCCGCTACGTCGGCTGGCTGCGCCGGCGCGGCGTACCGGCCGACACGCCCGGGTTCTGGCGGGACCTGTTCGCCGACGGGTGGTCGCCGACCCCGCTGGCCGAGTTCGCGCCCGGCAACCGGCCCGGCGCCCAGCGCGGCTACGCCCGGCAGCACCTGAACGTCGACGCGGGCGTCACCGAGGCGCTGCGGGACACCGCGCAGCGGCTGCGGATGCCCCCGAACACGCTGGTCCAGGCCGCCTGGGCGGTGCTGCTCGCCCGGTACGCCGGTCGCGGCGAGGCCACCCTCGGCGTCTTCTTCAACGGCCGCCCGGCGGACCTGCCCGGCGTCGAGGACCTGACCGGCCCGACGATGAACGTGCTGCCGATGCGGGTGCGGCTGCCCGAGCCCGACCGGCCCGTCGCGGACCTGCTGTCGCACGTGATGACCGTCGGCGCCGACGCCGCCCACCACCAGTACGTCGCGCCGGAGCGGGTGGCGGCGTGGGCCGGCTGGCCGGCGGACCGGCCGATGTTCGACGCGTACCTGGTCTTCCAGAACCTCGACCCGACCCTGTTCGGCTCCACCGAGCGGATCCCGACGTTCTTCAGCCGGATGGCCGAGCCGTTCCGCCTCGACGTGATGCCCGGGGTGGAGCTGGGGCTGATCCTGTCCTACCACCGCGACCTGCTGACCGACGAGGCCGCCGGCCGGGTGCTCGACGACCTCGTGGCGACGCTCGCGGCGATCACGGCCGACCCCCACCGGCCGGTCGCCGAGGCGCTCCGGCCGGCCGCCCGACCCGCCGCCGCGAAGGTGCTGCTGGTGGAGGGCGAGCTGGCCGGCCACCAGATCAAGGACACGCCGTTGCCCGTCCCGGCGGCGGTGGAACCACGGTGACGGAGGTGCCCATGTCCTGGATGGTGCCGATCGGCGCCGCCGACCCCGACGCGCTGCGCCGGCGGGCCGCCGAGGCCGCCGACCGGCTGGCCGTCGGGGCGGAGCCGACCGGGCGGGCCGCGCCGGCGGGCGCCGCGCACCGGCTGGTCGCGACGGGCGGCGACCGGGCGGCGCTGGTGGCCGCGCTGCGCTCCGCCGCCGCCGGGCAGCCCGCCGAGGGGGTACGCACGGCCGCCGGCACCAACGTCCCGCGCCTGGCGATGGTGTTCTCCGGCGAGGGCACGCAGTGGCCCGGCATGGGCGACGGGCTGTCCGGGTGCGCCCCGTACGCGGCCGCCCTCGACCGGTGCGACGCGGCCGTACGGGCGCTGGGCGGCTGGTCAGTCACCGACGAGATCAGGCGGCCGGCGGAGTCGACCCGGCTCGCCGAGACCGCCGTCGCCCAGCCGGCGATCGTCGCGGTGGAGATCGGCCTGCTCGCTCTGCTGGAGAGCCTCGGGGTGCGACCCGACGTGGTGATCGGGCACAGCCTCGGCGAGATCACCGCCGCGTACGCCGCCGGCGCGCTCGGCGTCGAGGACGCCATGGCGGTCGCGTACCACCAGGGCCGGATGCTGCAACGGGCCACCGGCGGCGGCGGGATGCTCGCCGTCGGCCTCTCCGCCGAGCAGGCCACCCGGCTCCTCGCCGACCTGCCCGCCGGGCTGTCGCTGGCGGCGGTGAACGGCCCGGCCAGCGTGGTGCTGTCGGGGGAGCGCTCCGCCCTGGACGCCGCCGTGGCGCGGCTGGCCGCCGACCGGGTGTTCCATCGCGACCTCGGCATCAACTACGCCTTCCACAGCCCGCAGATGGAGCCGTTCACCGGGGAACTGGTGGCGGACCTGCGGCCGCTGCTGCGCAACGGGCCCACCAGCACCGACATGGTCTCCACCGTCCACGGCGACCTGGTCGGCGGCGACCGGCTGGGCGCGGAGCACTGGGGCATGCTGTCCCGCCGCCCGGTGCGCTTCCTCGACGCGGTGGCCCGCGCCGACGCCGCCGTGCACCTGGAGGTGAGCCCCACCCCGGTGCTGCGCACCGCGCTGTTGCAGTGCCTGGGCGGGCGACCCGGCACCACCGTCCTGGGCTCGCTGCGCCCCGACCGGGACGCCGCCGAGGCGGTCCACGCCCTGGCCGCCGACCTCTACCTCGCCGGCCTGCCGGTTGCCTGGGACGCGCTGCCGGCCGTGACCCGGGCCGCCGGCGTTCCGGCCGACGGGCCGGAGCGGGTCACCGTCGGGTCGCCGGTCGTGGACCGGCTGCGCGCCGGCAGCCCGGCCGGGCTCGGCCGCCGGGTGCGGGAGTACGTGGTGGGCCGCGCGGCGGAGGTGCTGGGCCGCGACCGCGCCGAGATCCCTGCCGACGCGGGCCTGTTCGCCCTCGGCTTCGACTCGCTGACCGCCGTCCGCCTCGCCGAGCGGCTCGCCGCCGACCTGCGCCCGCACGTCCCGGTGGGGCCCACGGTGGCCTTCGACCACCCGACCGTCGCCGACCTCGCCGCCCACCTCGCCGCGTCGCTCGGCGGCGCGGAGGACCGGCCGGCGACCGGGGCGGCGGCGGTCCCTTCCGGGCCGGGCCGGGTGCCCGCCGCCGACGAGCCGATCGCCGTGGTCGGCATGGCCTGCCGGGTGCCCGGCGCCGACGGCCCGGACGAGTTCTGGCGGCTGCTGCGCGACGGCGTCGACGCCACGCGCCCGGTGCCCCGCGACCGCTGGGACGTCGACGCGCTGCACGGCGACGACCCCCTCGAACCGGGCACCATCTACGCGCGGCGCGGCGGCTTCCTGCCCACCGTGGACACCTTCGACGCGGACTTCTTCGGCATCTCCGCCGTGGAGGCGGAGAGCATGGACCCCCAGCAGCGGCTCCTGCTGGAGGTGGCCTGGGAGGCGCTGGAGCACGCCGGGATGCCGGCGGACCGGCTGCGCGGCACCCGCAGCGGCGTCTTCGCCGGCCTGTCCATCGACGACTACAAGGGGCTCCAGATCGCCGACCCGGCCCGGATCGACGGCTACACCGGCACCGGGAACCTCTTCTGCGTGGCGGCCGGGCGGCTGTCGTACGTGCTCGGGCTGCGCGGGCCGTCGATGGCGGTCGACACCGGCTGCTCCTCTTCGCTGGTCACCGTGCACCTGGCCGCCCAGGCGCTGCGGGCCGGCGAGTGCGACCTGGCGCTGGCCGGCGGCGCGCACCTGATGCTCGCCCCGGACATCACCCTGTTCCTCTGCCGGGCCGGCGCGCTCGCCCCCGACGGCCGGTGCAAGACCTTCGACGCGGCGGCGGACGGCTACTCCCGGGGCGAGGGCGCCGGGATGGTGGTGCTCAAGCGGCTCTCCGACGCGATCGCCGACGGCGACGACATCCACGCCGTGCTCGCCGGATCGGCCGTCAACCACGACGGCGCCAGCAGCGGCCTGACCGTGCCGAACGGCACCGCCCAGCAGGAGCTGCTGACCGACGCGCTGCGCGCCGCCGGCCTCGCCCCGGCCGACGTCGACTACCTGGAGGCGCACGGCACCGGCACCCCGCTCGGCGACCCGATCGAGCTGCGCGCCGCCGCCGACGTGCTGGGCCGGGACCGGCGCGACCCGCTGGTGGTCGGCTCGGTCAAGACGAACATCGGCCACCTGGAGGCCGCCGCCGGGGTGGTCGGCCTGATCAAGACGGTGCTGGCGCTGCGGCACCGGTGGATCCCGGCGCACCTGAACTTCCGCACGCCCAATCCCCGCCTGCCCTGGGACGAGCTGCCCCTGTCGGTGGCGACCACCGGCCGGCCCTGGCCGGAGGGGCCGGACGGCCGGCCCCGGGTCGCCGGCGTCAGCTCGTTCGGCATCGGCGGCACCAACGCGCACGTGCTGCTCGCCGAGCACCGACCCGCGCCCGCCCCGGCCGCGCCCGCCCTGGCCGCGCCCGCCCCGGCCGCGCCCGCCCTGGCCGCGCCCGCCCCGGCGCCGGCCCCGGCCGGCGGCCCGGTGGGCCGGCTCGGGCCGGACGACGCGGAAGGCGACGCGGAAGGCGGCGCGGGACCGGATCGTCCGGTC
>NZ_JBSGDY010000188.1:0-10665 GCF_053602615.1 Micromonospora sp. NPDC004336 | reverse complement strand
CCGGGACCGGCCGGCCAGCCGGACGATGCCCGACCGGACCGTCGCGCTGACCTTCGACGACGGACCGGACCCGCGCTGGACGCCGCAGGTGCTCGACGCGCTGCGCCGGCACGGCGCGCGCGCCACCTTCTTCGTGGTCGGCGCCCGGGTCAACGAGCACCCCGAACTGGTCCGCCGGATCCTCGCCGAGGGGCACGAGATCGGCTCGCACAGCTTCACCCACGCCGACCTCGGCGCGGCCCCGGACTGGCGTCGCGACCTGGAGCTGTCGCTGACCCGCAAGGCGGTCGCCGCCGCGACCGGCCGCGAGGTCACCCTGCTCCGGCCGCCGTTCTCGTCCCAGCCGTCGGCGCTGACCGGCCCCGAGTACGCCGCGCTGCGCGCCGCCGCCGGCACCGGGCACGTCACCGTGCTCGCCGACCGGGACACGAAGGACTGGCAGCGGCCCGGCGTGCCGGCCATCGTCGCCGCCGCCACCCCGCAGCGTGGGCGCGGGGCGGTGGTGCTGATGCACGACGGCGGCGGCGACCGGGCCCAGACGGTGGCCGCCCTCGACCGGCTGCTGCCCGGGCTGACCCGGCAGGGCTACCGGTTCACCACCGTCTCGGAGGGCATCGACGCGCCCGCCTCCATGGTGCCGGCGGGCGGGGGCAGCCGGCTGAGCGGGCACGCCCTCCGGTGGACCCAGACCGGCGCTGGCTGGATCGCCGGCGCGATGGACCTGCTGCTCGGGATCGCGCTGGTGTTGGGCGTGGCCCGCCTGGCCGTGCAGGTGTGCTGCGCGCAGCTCCACGTGCGGCGGGTCCGCCGACCGAGGCGCGCCCCGCCGGCGATCACCGCCCCGGTTTCGGTGATCGTGCCCGCGTACAACGAGGCCGCGAACATCGCCGCGACCGTCCGGTCGCTGGTGGCCAGCGACTATCCGGCGCTGGAGGTGATCGTGGTGGACGACGGCTCCAGCGACGACACCGCCGGCATCGTCGAGCGGCTCGGCCTGCGCGGGGTGCGCGTCGTCCGGCAGGCCAACGCCGGCAAGCCGGCGGCGCTGAACACCGGCATCCGGGCCGCCCGCGCCGACCTGCTGGTCCTGGTCGACGGCGACACCGTCTTCCAGCCGGACACGGTGCACCGGCTGGTGCAGGGGTTCGCCGACCCCACGGTGGGCGCCGTCTCCGGCAACACCAAGGTCGCCAACCGGCGCCGGCTGCTCGGCCGCTGGCAGCACCTGGAGTACGTGATCGGCTTCAACCTCGACCGCCGGATGTACGACGTGCTGGAGTGCATGCCGACCATCCCCGGCGCGATCGGCGCGTTCCGCCGCGAGGTGCTGTTCGCCGTCGGCGGGGTGCCCTCGGACACCCTGGCGGAGGACACCGACCTCACCATGAGGGTGCTGCGGGCCGGCTGGCGGGTGGTCTACGAGGAGGCGGCGATCGCCTGGACCGAGGCGCCCTCCTCGCTGCGGCAGCTCTGGCGGCAGCGTTACCGCTGGTGCTACGGCACGATGCAGGCGATGTGGAAGCACCGGCACGCGCTGCGGGAGCGGGGCGCCGGCGGCAAGCTGGGCCGGCGCGGCCTGCCGTACCTGACCGTGTTCCAGGTCGTGCTGCCGCTGACCGCCCCGGCGGTGGACGTCTACGCCGTCTACGGCCTGCTCTTCCTGCCCTGGTCGACGCTGGTGCTGGCCTGGGCGGGGCTGCTGCTGCTCCAGACGGTCACCGCCGCGTACGCGCTGCGGCTGGACCGGGAGCGCTTCGGCCCGCTGTGGAGCCTGCCGTTCCAGCAGTTGATCTATCGGCAGGTGATGTACCTGGTGGTGGTGCAGTCGGTCGTGACCGCGCTGATCGGCAACCGGCTGCGCTGGCAGCGGATGGTGCGCACCGGCGAGGCGGCGGCCCTGGTCGGCGCCCAGGGGCGGGCGCCGCACTGACGCCTGACGGGGTCAGCCGGCGGTGAACAGGCCGGCGGAGAGCGCGAGCAGCGTCCCGGCGGCGGTGGAACAGCAGCACACCAGCAGGAACGCGACCACCGCGAGGATCGCCCAGACGCGCCGGTCGCGCGCCGCCGTCCGCAGGCTCGACCGGGGTACGCCCTCCGGCCGCCCCGCGTCAGCCTCCTCGCCACCCCCGTCCTCGACCACCCCGGCAGTCTAGGCGCCCCGGGCAGCCGCCACCCCCGCCATGATCGTGCTCGATCCGCGTTGTAGTGGCCTCCCCGCGCGGGTGAGGCCCTTGAGGACCAACGCTCGGAAAAGTCCCGTTAGGCAAGATCAGGTCTAGTGACGTGAAAGGGTGCCGCGTACGGTGATCGCTTGTGTCGTCATCGGTGAGCTTCTTGTCGCAGGCGGAGATGGACGGGTTCGGCCGGTACGCCGAGACGCCGCCGGGCCGGGAGACGCTGGAGCGGTTCTTCTTCCTTGATGACGCGGATCGTGACCTGGTCGCGGAGCATCGTGGGACGCATTCACGGTTGGGGTTCGCCCTGCAGTTGGTGACGGTCCGTCACGTGGGCCGGTTCTTGGCGGACCCGTTGGACGTGCCGACGTCGGTGGTGGATTACTTGGCGGTGCAGCTGCAGATCGACGATCCGTCGTCTGTGAAGCGGTACTTGGAGCGGCGGAACACCCGGTATGAGCACCAGGCGGAGATCGCCCGGGTGTACGGATATCGGGACTTCGCTGCGGCCGAGGGCGAGTTCCTGCGGTGGCTGGATGATCAGGCGTGGATCACCGGTGACGGGCCGAAGGCGTTGTTCTACGCCGCGGGGGCGTGGCTGCGCCAGCAGCGGGTGCTGCTGCCGGGTGTGAGCACCTTGGCGGAGGTCGTCGCCAGCGTGCGCAACGCGGCCCAGCAGCGGCTGTACACGATGTTGGCGCAGGCGGTCAGCGCGCAGCAGGCGGTGGAGCTGGAACGGATTCTGCGGGTGCCGGAGGGCCGGCGCCGCTCGCAGTTGGACCTGTGGCGTCACGCCGAGCGCAGCACCACGGGCAGGGGGATGAGCGCGGCGCTGCACCGGGTGATGGAGATCGCCGGGCTGGGGATGCGGACGGTCGATGTGCCGGCGGTGCCGGCACGTCGGGTGATCGGACTGGCCCGCTATGGGATGGCGGCCAAGGCGCCGAAGTTGGCCGGGCACCCGTATGAGCGCAGGTTGGCGACGTTGCTGGCCACGGTGCGGTGGCTGGAGGTGCAGGCCACCGACGACGCTCTCGAGTTGTTCGATGTGTTCATGACCAACGAGCTGATTGGCCGGGCGGGCAAGTACGCGGACAAGCAGAAGCTGAGCCGCCTGCCGGGGCAGTCACGGCACGTCGCGGTGCTGGCCCAGGCGGTGCAGGTGCTGTTCGAGGCCGATGGTTGGGGCGAGGCGGTGCCCCTGGACCTGGTGTGGGAGGCGATCGACACCGCGGTCGGGTCGCGGGCCCGGCTGGCCGCCGCGGTGGCCGGGGTGCAGGAGATGATTCCACCGCCGGCAGCCGATGTGCACGGGCAGTGGCGGGCGCAGGTGGTGGAACGCTTCGCCACGGTGCGCCCGTTCGTGCGGCTGCTGTTCGAGGTGATCGAGTTCGGGGCGACGGTGGACGCCGCCCCGGTGCTGGCCGCGATACGCGATCTGGCGCACCTGCTGGAGGCCCGCCCGAGCGAGCGGGTGCCGAAGGGATACCTGGACGCGCGGAAGGTCAACGTCGACCTGGTGCCCAAGGGCTGGTGGCAGCGGCTGGTCTTCGCCAAGGACCGCCCACCCGGCACGGTGGACCGCAACGCCTACGTGTTCTGCGTGCTGGAGCTGTTTCACACCGCGCTCAAGCACCGCGACATCTACGCGGTCGTCTCCGACCGGTGGGCCGATCCGCGAGCCAAGCTGCTGACCGGCGCCCGCTGGCAGCAGACCCGGGGGCCGGCACTGTCGGCGCTACAGCTTCCCGAACGCCCTGATGAACTGCTCGACGAGCTGACCGGCACCGTCGATGCCGCGTGGAGGGCCGCCGCCGGTGGGATCGTGCCGGACGGGCCGGTGAGCGTGGACGCCGACGGCCGGCTGCACCTGGCCAAGGACGATGCTCTCGACGAGCCACCCAGCCTGACCGATCTGCGTAAACGCACCACGGCGATGCTGCCCGAGGTCGACCTGCCGGAGATGATTCTGGAACTGATGGCGCTGTATCCGGACTTCCCGGCGGCGTTCACCTCGATCTCCGGCGGTACGTCGCGGCTGGCCGACCTGCACGTCTCGGTCGCGGCGCTGTTGACCGCGCACGCGCTCAACGTCGGCTTCGGCCCGGTGACCGCAGGCACGGACGCGTTGACCCGCGACCGGCTCGCCCACGTCGATCAGTACTACCTGCGTCCGGACTGCTACCGCGGCGCCAACGCCGTGTTCATCGACGCCCAGGCCGAGCTCGGCCTGGCGCGGCTGTTCGGCGGCGGTGTGGTCGCTGCGGTCGACGGGATGCGTTTCGTGGTCCCGGTGCGCAGCGTCGACGCCCGGCCGAACCCGAAGTACTTCGCCCGCAAACGCGGCGTGACCTGGCTCAACATGATCTCCGATCAGGCCATCGGCCTGACCGGGCGGGTGCTGTCGGGCACCCCCCGCGACACCCTGCACTTCGTCGACCTCGTCTACGACCCGCACGGCGGGCCCCGTCCCGAGGTCCTGATCACCGATCAGGGTTCGTACTCGGACCTGATCTTCGGCATCGTCACCCTGCTCGGCTTCGACTACCGGCCGGTGCTGGCCGACCTGCCCGACACCAAGCTGTGGCGCATCGACGCCGCCGCCGACTACGGCTACCTGGACCGCACCGCCCGGGGCCGCAGCGACCTGGGCAAGATCGGCCGGCACTGGCCGGACATCCTGCGCGTGGTCGCCTCCATCCACACCCGGGAGATCTCCGCCCACGACGCGATCCGGGTGCTGCAACGCGACGGCCGGCTCAACGCCCTCGGTGAGGCGATCGCCCACTACGGCAGGATCTTCAAGACCTTGCACGTGTTGACCCTGGTCGAGGACCCGGCGTACCGGCGGGAGATGAAGCGGATGCGCAACCTGCAGGAGCAGCGCCACGGCCTGGGCCGCAAGGTGTTCCACGGCCGCAAGGGCGAGGTGTACCGGGCGTACCACGACGGCATGGAAGACCAACTCGGCGCCCTCGGCCTGGTCCTCAACTGCGTGACCCTGTGGAACACCCTCTACCTCGATCACGCCCTGGACACCCTGCGAACCCAGGGCTACCCGGTGCGCGACGCCGACGCGGCCCGCCTGTCGGTCTACCAGCACGCGCACCTCAACGTCCACGGCCACTACTCGTTCGTGCTACCCGACCTCGCCGGCGGGCGGCGCCCGCTGCGCAACCCCGACCAGCGGTAAGGCCGCTGGGCAGCATCGAAACGGAAGTCAGCTAGATCCGGGCCGCGTCCGCAGCGAATGCCGGCGACCGGGCCGGACCCTCGGCAACGCGCAGGCCCCTCCCGCTCATTGACAGGCTGCACCTATGAGGTGTACCACGAGTTACATCGATACTCGTGGAGGTGGTTGTTGTGGCCAGAGCCCACAGGAGCAAAACCCTGCGCCGCGCATCCGTCGCCGCGTGCTGTGCCGCTGCGGTGTTCCTCGGCGCGATGCCCACCGCCGCGGTGGCATCACCAGCATCGGTAGCGTCGCAGCCGTCATCGCCCTCGCGGGCGGGTCACTTCGCGCCCTACCCGGGTGGAGTCAGCCCGCAGACGGAGTCGTCCAATATCAGCGCCGGCGGCTGCACGTACCGGCAGGCCGTTGATGATCCTCACCTGTCCGGTGGGGAAACCTCCGTTCACGGCTGGTGGATCAAGGTCTCCGGCAGTTGCCCGGATAAAGCAGACGTGGCGGTGAATTTGCAGGGCTACTTCTGTGACTCCTTCTCGTGCTACTGGGTGACGGTCGGGTCGGGCAGCGGCAGGTACTACCCCGGGGGTGGCTCCGGCCAACGCGCCACTGGGAGGAAGGCGTGCTCGAACTCCTCGACGGTCGGCTGGCGCGGTGTCGTGGACGTGGACCTACCCGGGATTATCGACCCGTCCGGCACCACTACGGGGACCGTTCAGAACCTCGCGTGCAGCCCCTGACCCGCCTCTGCGCCAATTCGGACCCCGTGGACGGCAAGGCTTGTTTCAATAGGGCGAGCTCCAGCCGCACCAGCGTCGGAGTGCGTCGCAGCAGCTGATCGGGTTGAACGGTCTACCCGCGATGAGCACCGACGCGACAACGGGGGACCACCGAGGAAGTGAGCGACGTGAAGAGCGGTTGGCATGCGCACCCAGACGCCGCTGACGGTCGCATCGATCTTCGCCCGGTCAACCCAGGACGAGTCGTAGGGCTGGGTGCGATCTGCGACATCCGACCGGAACGCCTCGACGATCCGGACGCCCAGAGCTTCTCGGTCAGCGAATACGCCGCGCTTGATGACGGCCGCCGCGTGATCTTGCATAATGCTCGTGGCTTCACGACCAGCCGGACGTCCGGTAGCACACGCGACGATGTTGTCCCGGACCACGTGGCCCGGGACGGCATCGTCCGCGCGACGTTGAATGCCGTTCTTCCTGACGACGACGAGAACCCCGAGGCACACCCGTGGGCGGAGTTGGCCGACCTGGCTCGGGCTCGCGGCCTGAAGGTCTCTGCGCAAGACCTGCGCGGTCTTCCATACGACGTGAACCTCACCGACGACGTGCTTCGCTGGCTCGCAAACCCCTGAGGCCGACGACGTATCGAGGCGCTGATGGCCAAGCCCGACGAGCATCTGGCTTGGGAGATCGCTGCTCGGCCGGCCGTCGGACTGGCCGTGCTGACGCCTACCGGCGGCGGGTGGTCGGGTCGCGGTGCTGCTGCCAGCGGCGCAGCGCCTCCGGGGACACTCGGGCGTAGCGGGCCAGGGACGCCACCGAGGTGTGCCCGGAGAACGACAGCAGGGTGGAGGTGTTCGCCCCGTCCTCGGCGGCGTGGGTCAGCGCGGAGTGCCGCAGCTGGTGCAGCGTCGCGCCGCCGGTGGTCTCGGTGAAGCGTTCGGCGGCGCGGCGGTAGGACAGGCGGGCCTGCCCGGTCGGCTCGTAGACGTCGGCCGGGGCCAGGGGCACCCTGGCGCGGCGGTCGGTGAGGAACACCGGCCCGCGGGACCGCCCTTTGAGCAGGCGGGGCAGCAGCCGGGCGGTCCCGGTCTGCCACACGATCACGTCGACGGCGTTGCCCTTGCGGCGCACCTTCGCGCACCGGTTGCGCAGGTCGAGGTCCTGCACGTCGAGTGCGAGGACCTCGCCAGCGCGGGCGGCGCTCTCGTACAGCAGCCGCCACAGCGTCCGCTCCCGCAGCGGCAGATCCTCCCGGCCCAGCAGCGCGCTGATCTCCGCCCGGCCCAGCGCCCGGGTCCGGTCCGGCGCCCGGCCACGCCGGCGCAACGCCCTGCTCGGATCGCCGGCGAGCCAGTCCTGTTCCCGCCAGTAGCCGATCGCCGAGCGCAGGGTGTCCAGGTTGCGGTTGAACGTGGCCGGCGCCCGCTCACCCCACCGGCCCGTGAACCAGGCGACGAGCTCCGTTGCGGCGGCCGGGGTATCGAGCATTGCGAGGGGGGTGGCCGGGCCCAGGTGCTCGCGCACCTGCCGCAGCGTCGAGGCGTAGACCCGACGGGTGCCGGCGGTCTCCGGATGATCGAGGGTCGCCAGGAAGCCGTCGATCGCCTCGACCACCGACGGCCCCGCCACCGGGCGCAGCCGACGCACCGTGCCCACCGAACCACCTCCCGCCCTATCGCAGAAAAGCACGGCCAGTCGGCACCGCACCGGTTGCGGTTGGGTCCAGGTCACCGCTCCCGATCCGGCACTCTATCGCAGAAAACCAATAGCTTTCTGCGATAGCACCACCAAAGGCCAGCCGCCAGTAAGGGGGAGTCCCTCCGACAGACCCCCAACTCGAGTGCCGCTAATTGATCTTGCCTAACGGGACTTCTCCGAGCGTTGGTCCTCAAGGGCCGGTGAGGCCACTACATCCGGGTTCGAGCACGATCATGCCCGTGGCCCGTGGCCCCGGTCAGGCGCGGCCGAGGCGGTCGAGGATCCAGGCGTTGACGAACGCCTCCTCCCGCCAGGCGTCGTAGCGGCCGCTCGGGCCGCCGTGGCCGGCGCCCATCTCGGTCTTGAGCAGGTAGTCGCCCTGGGGTGCGACCGCCCGCAGGCGGGCGATCCACTTCGCCGGCTCGTGGTAGAGCACGCGGGTGTCGTTGAGGCTGGTCACCGCCAGGATCGCCGGGTAGTCGACGGCCCGCACGTTCTCGTAGGGGGTGTAGGACTTCATGTACGCGTACACCTCCGGGTCGTCGAGCGGGTTGCCCCACTCCTCCCACTCGGTGACGGTCAGCGGCAGCGACGGGTCGAGGATCGTGGTCAGCGCGTCGACGAAGGGCACCTGCGCGACGATCCCGGCGAACGCGTCCGGGGCGAGGTTGGCCACCGCGCCCATCAGCAGCCCGCCGGCCGAGCCGCCCCGGGCGACGAGCCGGTCGCTCGCCGTCCAGCCGGCCTTGACCAGGTGCCGGGCGCAGGCGACGAAGTCGGTGAACGTGTTCTTCTTGGCCAGCAGCTTGCCCTGCTCGTACCAGCGGCGGCCCAGTTCGCCGCCGCCGCGGATGTGCGCCACGGCGAAGATGACGCCCCGGTCGAGCAGCGAGAGCCGGGCGATCGAGAACCACGGGTCCATGCTCGACTCGTAGGAGCCGTAGCCGTAGATGACGCACGGAGCCGAGCCGTCCTTCGGCGTGCCGGCCCGGCAGACCAGCGAGATCGGCACCCGCGTCCCGTCGTCGGCCAGCGCCCAGTCGCGGTGCTGCTCGTAGTCGGCGGGGTCGTAGGCCCGTCCGTCCGGCCCGGGCTTCACCGGCTTCTGCCGGCGCAGCACCATCTGCCGGGTGACCAGGTCGTAGTCGTAGACCGAGTCGGGGGTGACCAGCGAGGTGTAGCGCAGCCGGATCTGCCGGGTCTGGTATTCCGGGTTGCTGTCGAGCCCGACGCTGTAGAGCGGCTCCGGGAAGTCGATGTCGAAGGCGTCGCCGCCGCCGATCGGCAGCACCCGCAGCCCGGTCAGCCCGTTGCTGCGCAGCGAGACGACCAGGTGGTCGGCGAAGGCGTCCACCGCCTCCAGCCGGGTGCCGGGGGAGTGCTCGATCAGCGGCACCCAGTCGCCGGGCGCGTCCGCCGAGGTGTACGCCAACGCGAAGTCCTCGGCGCCGTCGTTGTGCAGGATCAGGAAGCGGTGGCCGTGGTGCTCGACCGCGTATTCCACGCCCTGCCGGCGGGGCGCGACGGACGCGGGGACGCCGGTCGGGTTGCCGGCCGGGATCACCAGCACCTCGCTGGTGATCTTGCTGTGGATGTCGATGAGGACGAACTTCTCGGAACGGGTCAGCTCGACGCCGACCCAGAACCGCTCGTCGTCCTCCTGGTGCACCACCACGTCCTCGCTCGACGGGGTGCCCAGGGTGTGCCGCCAGACGCGGTTGGGCCGCCACGCGTCGTCCACCGTCACGTAGAACAGCACCGAGGCGTCGGCCGACCAGGCGGTGCCGTAGAAGGTGTCGGGCACCTCGTCGGCAAGGACCTCGCCGGTGGTGAGGTCCTTGACCCGCAGCGTGAACCGCTCGTCGCCGGAGAAGTCCGTCGAGTAGGCCAGCCACCGCCCGTCGGGGCTGACGTCGAACGCGCCGAGCGCGAAGAAGTCGTGCCCCTCGGCGAGCAGGTTGCCGTCGAGCAGCACCTCCTCGCCGTCCAGCGGGGCGCCGTCCGCGCTGACCGGCGGGTCGGTCTCGCCGTCCCGGACCGCCCGGCGGCACTGGACGCCGTACTGCTGCCCCTCGACGGTGCGGGTGTAGTACCAGTAGCCGCCCTTGCGGCTGGGCACCGACAGGTCGGTCTCCTGGGTGCGCCGGCGGGTCTCCTCGAACAGGTCGGCGCGCAGCCCTTCCAGGTGCGCCGTCCGGGCCTCGGTGTAGGCGTTCTCGGCGGTCAGGTAGGCGATGGTCTCCGGGTTGTCCTTGGTGGCCAGCCACGCGTACTCGTCGGTGACGGTGTCGCCGTGGTGGGTGCGCTCGCTGGGCACCCGCTTCGCCGTGGGCACGGGGGTCTCGGTGGTCACGGCGCCACGTTACCGGCTGTCCGCTCACGGACACGGCCGCTGCTCAGGCCAACTCGAAAACCGCCTTCGACACCGAGCCCCGTGAATCAGTCGCGGTTCATTCGAACATGTGTACGATGACCGGCATGGCGGCAGCAGCGAGTTCCACCGACCGGCCCGGAGCCCTCGACATCACCCGGCGCTTGACGGAGATCTGCGGCCCGCCGTTCGCCCGGCTCGCCGGCCCGGCCGACGAGGTGGCCGGCCGGCCGGCCCGCTGGGTGGCCGTGCCGGGTGGCCCGCGTGCCGCCGCCGAGGTGCTGCGGCTCGCCGCCCGGCACGACCTGAGCGTGGTGCCGCGCGGCGCCGGCACCAAGATCGACTGGGGAGCGGCCCCCGACCGGGTCGACATCATGCTCGACACCGGCCGGCTCGCCGGCATCGGGCACGAGCCGCCCGGAGCGCCGACCGCAACCTGCCCCCAGCCCGACGCTCTCCTCGGTCACGACGGCGGCGCCCGTCGCTGCCAACGCC
>NZ_JBSGDY010000187.1:0-10689 GCF_053602615.1 Micromonospora sp. NPDC004336 | reverse complement strand
CCACGCCGCCGCTCGGCGCGTCCGCCCGGGCCGGGGCGCTCAGTCGCTCCTGCGGCGGGCGCCCGGGCCGGGCGTCGGCACGACGTCGCGCGGGTCGGCCAGCTCGTGCCCACGGTCGCAGCGCAGCGCGACGCGCACCTCGGCGCCGCAGTCGCGGTGCGCGGCCGTCAGCGGCGAGCCCTCCGGGTCGGCCAGGTAGCGGTCGCCCCAGCCGAGGACGGCCACGAGCACCGGCCAGAGGTCGAGCCCCATGGCGGTGAGCCGGTACTCGTGACGCACCCGGCTGCCCGGCTCCTGGTAGGGCTCGCGGCGCAGCACGCCCCGCTCCACGAGCATCGCCAGCCGGTTGGTCAGCACCTGCCGGGGAATGCCGGTGCGTACCCGCATGTCGTCGAAGCGGCGGACGCCGTTGAAGACCTCACGCAGCACGACCAGGGTCCACCGCTCGCCGAGGACCTCCATCGCCCGGGCGATGGTGCAGTTCTCGACCGACCAGTCCAGTGCCGCGGGTCTCATGCGCTCCAGGCTAGGTCTGATTGACAGACTCAGCAACGCGCTGCCAGGCTGAGTCCATGACGCAGACGCAGGACGCGGCGCGCAGCCGTACCTTCTCGTGGTCCGACCCGGGCATCAACGCCGCGCACCTCGGCCGGCGCGGCGGCCTGGAGCTGCTCCGCGCGATGATCGCCGGCGAGCTGGCGGCCCCGCCGATCATGCACCTGGTCGACATGTCGCGGATGGAGGCCGACGAGGGGCGGGTCGCCGTCGAGCTGGTGCCCCAGGAGTTCCACTACAACCCGCTCGGCACCGTGCACGGCGGCGTCATCTCCACCCTGCTCGACACGGCGGCGGCCTGCGCGGTGCACACCACCCTGCCGGCCGGGATCGGCTACACGTCGCTGGACCTGAACGTGAAGTTCCTCCGCCCGGTCACCGTCGCCAGCGGCACCCTGCGGTGCGAGGGCACGGTCGTGCAGCGCGGCCGCCGCACGGCACTGGCCGAGGCGAAGCTGCTGGACGCGCAGTCCCGCCTGGTCGCCCACGCCACCTCGACCTGCCTCCTCTTCCCCCTAGACCACCAACCCACCTGACCCCCACCCCACCCCCGCACCTCGCCCCCGCCCCCGCCTCGCCCTCGTCGATCTTGCACTTTCGGCCCTCGGTACGCGAAGTTTGCGGCCTTTGACCGGGCAGAAAGTGCAAGATCGCGGAAGCGGGCGGCGCGCCCGGCGCGGAGGGTGGGGAGGGTGGGTGAGACGCTCCGGGCGGGGTCGTCGTCGAGAGAGCCAGCGGCGACCACGCCCGGAGTCCCCGGGGCCGGGCGGGCGGCGGCCACGGGCGGTGTCAGCGGACGGCGTCAGCGAGCAGTGTCAGCGGACGGTTCAGCGGACGGCGAGGCGAAGCGGCGGTCTAGCGGGCGGCGTCGACAGACGGCGGTCTAGCGGGCGGCGAGGCGGGCGGCGCGGGCCGCGCGCTTCTCCTCGAAGCGGGACGCCGCGCGCTCCAGGTCGTCGAGGTGGGCCGCGATCTGGTCGCGGGCGGCCTCGCCGTCGGCGTCCAGGCCGGTCACGTTGAACACGTCCCACTGGCGCAGCACCGGGACGAGCACCTCGTCGCGGTGCTGGCGCAGGTCGTAGATGCCGGCGAGGGCGATCGCCACCGACTTGCGGGCGAATCCCTCGATGCCGTTGCCCGGCATCTGGAAGTCGGCCACCACGTCGGCGACCGCCCGCATCGCCTGGCCCGGCGCCAGCTCGAAGGCCGCCGCCAGCAGGTTGCGGTAGAAGACCATGTGCAGGTTCTCGTCGGCCGCGACCCGGGCGAGCAGCGCCTCGCACGCGGGGTCGCCGGTGACCCGGCCGGTGTTGCGGTGCGAGATCCGGGTCGCCAGCTCCTGGAACGAGACGTACGCCAGCGAGTGCAGCACCTCGTCGTCGTGCACGTTGGCGTACCCGGCGGACATGTGCGTCATCCGCGCCCGCTCCAGGGCCACCGGGTCCACCGCCCGGGTGACGGTCAGGTAGTCGCGGATGGCGGTGCCGTGCCGCCCCTCCTCGGCGGTCCACCGGTGCACCCAGGTGCCCCAGGCGCCGTCCCGGCCGAACAGGGTGGCGATCTCGTGGTGGTACGAGGGCAGGTTGTCCTCGGTCAGCAGGTTGACGATGAGCGCCGTGCGCGCCACGTCGGGGATCGTGGAGTCGGTCTCCGCCCACGCCTCGCCGCCCAGCGGACCGTCGAAGGTGCGCCCCTCGCTCCACGGCACGTACTCGTGCGGGAACCACTCCTTCGCCATGGCCAGGTGCCGGTCGAGGTTCTTCTCGACGACGGGCTCGAGTTCGAGGAGCAGTGCGGTCTGACTGAGTGCGGTCACGACGATCTCCCTACGGTGGCGTAACTTACGCCACCGTAGGTCCGATCGTCCGTACGCGCCAGTAATGTCTCAGCTGACCAGCGGCCTGAGGTCGGCCCGCGGCGGGGTCCACTCCCCCGCCGCCGCGGCCACCTGCTCACCCGAGCGGATGTCCTTCACCTCGTCGGCGGCGCCGTCGACCCCGGGGAACCAGACGTACGGGATGCCCCGCCGCTCGGCGTAGCGGATCTGCTTGCCGAACTTGGCCGCGCTCGGCGACACCTCGGTCGGTACGCCCCGCGAGCGCAGCGCCTCGGCCACCCGGTTGCTCGCCGGCCGCTGCTCCTCGCTGGTGACCGCGACCAGGACGCAGGTCGGCACGTCCCGCGACACCGACAGCGCGCCGGCGCCGAAGAGCAGCCCGAGCAGCCGGGTCACCCCGATGGAGATGCCCACCCCCGGGAACCGGGCGGCGCCGGAGCTGGCCAGGTTGTCGTACCGGCCGCCGGAGCAGATCGAGCCGAACCGCTCGTAGCCGATCATCTGCGTCTCGTAGACGGTGCCGGTGTAGTAGTCCAGGCCACGGGCGATGCGCAGGTCGGCCACGCAGAGCCCCGGCGAGTGCGCGGCGGCGGTCTCCACCACCCGCACCAGCTCCTCGATCCCCTCGTCGAGCAGCGGGTCGGTGACGCCCAGGGCGCGTACGGCGTCGGCGAAGGACGCGTCCGGCGCGGAGATCTCCGCCAGCGCCAGGCACGCCTTGGCCTGCGCCTCGCTCGCCCCCGCCGTCTGCGCCAGCAGCTCGGCCACCTTCGCCGGACCGATCTTGTCGAGCTTGTCCACCGCGCGCAGGGCCGCCTCGGGATCGCTCAGGCCGATGCCCCGGTAGAAGCCCTCGCAGATCTTGCGGTTGTTGACCTGGATGCGCACCGGCGGGATCGGCAGCGAGCGCAGCGCGTCGCCGATGACCAGCGGCATCTCCGCCTCGTGGTGCGGCGCGAGCGTGTCGCGGTCGACGATGTCGATGTCGGCCTGGAGGAACTCGCGGTAGCGCCCCTCCTGCGGCCGCTCGCCCCGCCACACCTTCTGGATCTGGTAGCGGCGGAACGGGAACTGGAGCTTGCCGGCGTTCTCCAGCACGTAGCGGGCGAACGGCACGGTCAGGTCGAAGTGCAGACCGAGCGCGTCGTCGCCGGCCGGCCCGTCGGCGTCGGCCTGCAGGCGCCGGATCAGGTAGACCTCCTTGGAGGTCTCCCCCTTGCGCAGCAGCTGGTCCAGTGGCTCCACCGCGCGGGTCTCCAGCGGGGCGAAGCCGTACAGCTCGAAGGTGTCGCGGATCCGGTCGAGGACGTACTGCTCGATCATCCGCTGGGCGGGCGTCCACTCCGGGAAGCCGGAGATGGGCGTGGGCTTGCTCATGATGCTCCGTTCGCAGACCCGCGCGGTCCGCGCGGGCGAAGGCTCGGTGCGGCCGGCGACGGCCGCAGGGGCAGGCTCGGTGCGGCCGGTCACGGCCGCGGGGCAGACTCGGCGCGGTCGGTCACGGCCGCGGGCTCGCGGACCGGCTACAGGCCGCGGGCGGGGGCGGCCGGTCGCGCGCCACCCGCCACCTCGATGAGGTACGGGTTGGTCGCGCGCTCCCGGCCGATGGTGGTCGCGGCGCCGTGGCCGGGCAGCACGACGGTGTCGTCCGACAGCGGAAGGATCTTGTCCCGCAGGCTGCCGAGCATCGCCGGCATGCTGCCGCCAGGCAGGTCGGTGCGGCCGATGGAGCCGGCGAACAGGACGTCGCCGGAGAGGCAGAGCTGGTCCGCCTCCCAGGGCGAGCCGGCAGCCGGCAGCCGGAAGAGCACCGACCCGCCGGTATGGCCCGGGGCGTGGTCGACGGTGATCTCCAGGCCGGCGAGGGCGAGCGTGGCGCCGTCGGCCAGCTCGGCGACGTCCTCCGGTTCGGTGTACGGCAGCCGCCCGCCGAAGAGCGAGGTGAGGTCCGCCGACAGCCCCTTCGCCGGGTCGGCCAGCATCTCCCGGTCACCGGGGTGCACGTACGCGGTGATCCCCCGGGCGCCGCAGACGGGCGCGACCGAGAAGGTGTGGTCGAGGTGGCCGTGGGTGAGCAGCACGGCGGCCGGGTGCAGCCGATGCTCGGCCAGCAGCGCGTCGAGCCGGTCGAGCACCCCGATGCCGGGGTCGACCACCACGCACTGCTCCCCCGGTGCGGTGGCGACCACGTAGCAGTTGGTGCCGAAGGCGTCCGCGGGAAAGCCGGCCACGAGCACGTCCGCTCCCCTTTCGTCGAGCCGTCACGTCCTGCCAGCAGCCTAACCGGCGACGCGACCGGGTTCGGCGCGTCCGTCCCGCCGGCCTCGCCGGTCACAGTGACACGTCCCGATAGAACCCAGCCTGGACCTCGTACACCACTTTCCCAGCCGGTAGCCGTACACTCTGGCGGGCGTGTGGCGTGGCGCACCTGCCGCCGAGCGGGCGCGGGACGCCCGACCACCGGTGACGACCAGGGTAGAGGAAGGGGAGCACGGGTGGCTTCCAGCAGGGACCGGCAGCGCAAACTGGCGCGCGCCAAGCTCGACCGGCAGCTGGCGCGCCGGGCCGCAGCAGCCAAGCGCCGCCGGCAGATCCAGGCCGGTGTCGGTGTCGCTGTCGTCCTCGCGCTGGTCGTGGTCGGCTCGGCCTGGGCGCTGGGCGCCTTCGACGACGACCCGAAGGAAAACACGGCCACGGAGGACGTCTGCCTCTGGACCCCGCAGGACGCCACGGCCAACACCAACCTCAAGGACGTCGGCACCCCGGCCACGGAAGGGCTGCCCACCTCCGGCGTACGCCCGATGACGGTCACCACCAACCAGGGCGCGCCGATCACCGTCGAGCTGGACCTCGCCGGCGCCCCGTGCGCCGCCGCGAGCATCGCCCACCTGGCGAGCCGGTCGTTCTACGACAACACCAAGTGCCACGAGATCACCGCCGAGGGGGCGGTGCGGTGCGGCGACCCGAGCGGCACCGGGCTGGGCGGGCCGAGCTACTCGTTCTACGACGAGAACGTCCCCACCCCCGCCCCGTCGGCGAGCCCGGCGCCGGGGCAGCCCGCGACCTATCCGAAGGGCACGGTCGCGATGATCGCCAACCCGCCGGGGGCGAACGGCAGCCAGTTCCTGATCTTCTTCGAGGACTTCACCACCGCCACGCCGAAGTACCCGGTCATCGGCCGGGTGACCGGCGGGATCGACGTGGTGGAGAAGATCGGTGCCAAGCCGACCGTGGACAATGGTACGGGGGCCAAGGTCAAGCCCAAGGACGACGACGTGGTCATCCAGAGCCTGACCGTCGGCGAGCCCGTGGCGCAGGTGACGTCGTCCCCGGCGCCGACGCCGTCCGCGTCAGGCGCCCCGGCGGCCAGTCCCAGCGCCGGCTGACCCGGCCGCCCCACCAACCTCAGCGGCACCGACCGCGCCCAGAGAAGCCCAGGAGGATCCAGGCGTGACGTCCACCAGAGAGCGGCAGCGCGCGGCGGCCCGCGCCCGGCTCGAGAAGGAGATGGCCGAGCGGGCGGCCAGGGCCCGCAAGCGCCGGCAGACCCAGGCGATCGTGGGCGCCGCGTCGGTGCTGGTGCTCGTCATCGCCGGCACGGTGTGGCTCGCCACCACGTTCGGCGGCGACGACGACAAGAACGACACCGCGGGGCCGGCGGCCGACCAGGTGCAGTGCACGTGGACCGAGATCCCCGCCGACCAGCGCACCAAGCAGGTCAAGGACGTCGGGCTGCCGCCGGCGCAGCAGGCGAGCACCGGCACCCAGACGATGACGATCGACACCAACCTCGGCCCGATCACCGCCAAGGTCGACCGGTCGGCCGTGCCCTGCACCGCCGGCAGCTTCACCCACCTGGCGGAGAAGAACTTCTTCGACAACAGCAAGTGCCACCGGCTGGTGACCGAGGGCATCAAGGTGCTCCAGTGCGGTGACCCGAGCGCGACCGGCAAGGGCTGGCGGCAGACCGACGGCACCGGCGGCCCGAGCTACCGCCTCGCCGAGGAGAACCTGCCCACCGACAAGCGTCCGCCGTACCCGGAGGGCGTGATCGCCATGGCCAACTCCGGCCAGCCGGGCAGCACGGGCAGCCAGTTCTTCATCGTCTACGGCGACTCGCCGCTGGACCCGAACTACACCGTCCTCGGCACCATCACCGGTGGCATGGACATCGTCAAGCAGGTCGCGACGGCCGGCGACGACAAGGCGTTCGCACAGCAGGCCGGTGGTGGTCACCCGAAGAAGGAGGTCACCATCAAGAAGCTCACCATGAGCGCCCCCCAGGGCTGACCCCTCACTTCACCCCGCACCCCGCACGACGAGCGCCCGCCGGCCCCCGGCGGGCGCTCTCCTTTTCCCCAGCCGCCACCCGCCACCCGCGCCGCCACCTCCGCCCCGACCCGGCCGACGCCGCCCCAAGCCGACCGCCACCACCCCGGCCCCAACCCGGCCACCGCCGTCGATCTTGCACTTACTGCCCCGACACAAGGGGCAATCCACGCATTCCGAGGGACGAAAGTGCAAGATCGCGGCCACGGCCACGGGCACGGGGGCGCCGTCGATCTTGCACTTACTGCCCCGGCATAAGGGGCAACTCACGCATCTCGGGGGACGGAAGTGCAAGATCGCGGAGGCGGCAGGCGCAGCGCGGACGCGGGCAGCGCGGGCGCGGACGCGGGCAGCGCGGGCGCGGGCACAGCGCGGGCGCGGGCACAGCGCGGGCGCGGGCACAGCGCGCGCCGCGCCGCGCCGCGCCGCGGGGACGGCGGGTCGGGGGTGGGAGGGGGGTCAGGCGCCGGAGGTTACGCGGTAGGCGTCGAAGACGCCGTCGACCTTGCGGACCGCCGCCAGCAGGTGGCCCAGGTGCTTCGGGTCGGCCATCTCGAAGCTGAACCGGCTCACCGCCACCCGGTCCCGGGTGGTGGTGACGGTGGCGGAGAGGATGTTGACCCGCTCGTCGGAGAGCACCCGGGTGACGTCGGCGAGCAGCTTGTGCCGGTCCAGGGCCTCGACCTGGATGGCGACCAGGAACGTCGACGCGGAGGTCAGCTTCCAGCTCACCTCGACGACCCGCTCCTGCTGGGCCCGCAGGTCCTCGGCGTTGGCGCAGTCGTCCCGGTGCACGCTGACCCCGCCGGACCGGGTGACGAAGCCGAACACCGAATCCGGCGGGACCGGGGTGCAGCAGCGCGCCAGCTTGATCCACACGTCGCTGACCCCGCGCACGACCACGCCCGGGTCGGCGCTGCTCTGCCGGCTGCGCGGCGGCCGGGTCGCGACGGCGGTCTCGGCGATGTCCTCCGCCGCGCCCTCCTCGCCGCCGTACGCGGCCATCAGCTTCTGCACCACCGACTGGGCGGAGACCTGGCTGTCGCCGACGGCGGCGTAGAGCGAGGCCACGTCGGCCAGGTGCAGGTCGCGGGCGATCGCCATCAGGGCGTCGGAGGTGAGCATCCGCTGCAGCGGCATGCCCTGCTTGCGCATCGCCTTGACGATCGCGTCCTTGCCGGCCTCGATCGCCTCCTCGCGCCGCTCCTTGTTGAAGTACTGGCGGATCTTCGTGCGGGCGCGCGGGCTCTTGACGAAGCCCAGCCAGTCCTGCGTCGGGCCGGCCGTGTCCGACTTCGACGTGAAGATCTCGATCACGTCACCGTTGGAGAGCGTCGACTCCAGCGGCACCAGCTTGCCGTTGACCCGCGCCCCGATGCACTTGTGCCCGACCTCGGTGTGCACCGCGTACGCGAAGTCCACCGGCGTCGACCCCGTCGGCAGCGGGATGACGTCACCCTTCGGGGTGAAGACGTAGACCTCCTGGCTGGAGAGGTCGAAGCGCAGCGCGTCGAGGAACTCGCTCGGGTCGGCCGCCTCCCGCTGCCAGTCCAGCAGCTGCCGCAGCCACGTCATCTCGTCGATGTGCGCCGGCGGGCCGACGATCTGGGTGCCCTTGTGCTCCTTGTACTTCCAGTGCGCGGCGATGCCGAACTCGGCGGTGCGGTGCATCGCGTACGTGCGGATCTGCATCTCCACCGGCTTGCCGGTGGGCCCGATGACCGTCGTGTGCAACGACTGGTACATGTTGAACTTGGGCATCGCGATGTAGTCCTTGAACCGGCCCGGCACCGGCTGCCAGTTGGCGTGGATGACGCCCAGCGCGGCGTAGCAGTCGCGCACCGTGTCGACCAGGATCCGCACCCCGACCAGGTCGTAGATGTCGTTGAAGTCGCGACCCCGCACGATCATCTTCTGGTAGATCGAGTAGAGGTGCTTCGGCCGCCCGGTCGTCTCCGCCTTGATCTTGGCGGACTTGAGGTCGGTCTGCACCTTCTGGGTGACCTGGCGCAGCAGCGCCTCGCGCTGCGGCTGGTGCTCCCCGATGAGGCGGTTGATCTCCTCGTAGCGCTTCGGGAAGAGCGTGCCGAAGGCGAGATCCTCCAGCTCCCACTTGATCGTGTTCATACCCAGCCGGTGGGCCAGCGGGGCCAGGATCTCCAGCGTCTCCTTCGCCTTCTGCTCCTGCTTCGGACGGGGCAGGAAGGTGAGGGTGCGCATGTTGTGCAGCCGGTCGGCCAGCTTGATCACCAGCACCCGCGGGTCCTTGGCCATCGCGACGACCATCTTGCGGATCGTCTCAGCCTTGGCCGCGTCGCCCAGCTTGACCTTGTCGAGCTTGGTGACCCCATCGACGAGCAGCGCGACCTCGCCGCCGAAGTCGGCCCGCATCTGGTCGAGGGTGTATTCCGTGTCCTCGATGGTGTCGTGCAGCAGCGCCGCGACCAGCGTGGTGGTGTCCATCCCCAGGTTGGCCAGGATGGTGGCCACCGCGAGCGGGTGGGTGATGTAGGGGTCGCCGGACTTGCGGTACTGCCCGGAGTGCCAGCGGGCCGCCGTGTCGAAGGCGCGCTGGAGCAGCCGCGCGTCGGCCTTGGGGTGGGCGTCCCGGTGGGTCGAGATCAGCGGCTCGAGCACCTCGCTGACCTGCGAGGACTGCCACGGCGCGTTGAACCGCGCCAGCCTGGCCCGCACCCGGCGGCCGGTGGGCGCGCTGGACAGGGCGAAGCCGGCGCTGGGCGCGGGGTCGCCGGCGCCGTCGGCGGGGAACGGGAGCACGACGCCCTCGGTCGCCGCGCCCGCGCCACCGGCCGGGCCGCTCGCCGTGCCGGCGCGCGCGGCGTCGGCCGGACCGGTCACGCCGGAACCGTTGCCGGAGCCGTTGCCCCGGGCCCCGGTCACACCGGAACCGTTGCCCCGGGCCCCGGTCACACCGGAGCCGTTGCCGGAGCCCGTGCCCTGGGCCGGCGCGTCACCGTTGCGGGCGGTCACCGAGCCGTCCGCGTCGCCTGTCGGGTGCACCGTGCCCTCCACCGGAGGGGCGACATCGTGGGACACCGGCCTCCTCACCGCTCGCCGGGGATACACCGACCGTGCGCCGGTCGGCCTGGTCTCGCGCCGCCCGGACGGGTCTCCGCCCGGTCAGCAAAGGGCAATGCTACCCGCACGCACGGTGCCCCGCCGCTCCGCCGGACGGACCGCGCCGGGTCCGTCCAGCGGCCGGGCACTCAAACGGTCAGCAGGGCATGGACCGGGCGCGGGGCCAGCCGCTCCCGCCCGCCGAGGAAGCCGAGCTCCAGCAGCACGGTGAAGCCCGCCACGGTGCCGCCGGCCCGTTCCACCAGGTCCAGCGTCGCCTGGGCGGTACCGCCGGTGGCCAGCACGTCGTCGACCACCAGCACCCGGTGCCCGGCCGTGAAGGCGTCCTCGTGCACCTCGAGGGTGGCCTCGCCGTACTCCAGGGCGTAGGAGGCCGAGTACGCCGGCCGGGGCAGTTTCCCGGCCTTGCGCACGGGCACCACGCCGACGCCCGTGGCGTACGCGATGGCCGCCGCGACCACGAACCCGCGCGCCTCGATGCCGACGACGGCGTCGAACGAGTCCCGCCCGTGGTACGCGACGATCCCGTCGATCACCTGGCGGAACGCGTCGCCGTCGGCGAACAGCGGCATCAGGTCCTTGAACATGACACCGGGCTTGGGAAAGTCGGGCACGTCGAGCACCCGGCTCGCCACCAGCTCGGCGGCCTCCGGGCCGCTGTCTCCCCGTACCCCGGTGCTGTGGGTCTCCGTCACGGCAGTCCGCTCCCCTTCCACGACGACGGCGTCCTCCATGCTGCTCGCACAGCATGAAGGACGCCGTCGGTCCGATTCCTACCGGGTGTCCCCGGCCCCGGTCAGCGCCGCTTGCCGCCGCCCGGACGGTTGCCGCCGCCGCCGGCGGGACGCCCGCCCCGGGCGCCGGTCGGC
>NZ_JBSGDY010000186.1:0-10734 GCF_053602615.1 Micromonospora sp. NPDC004336 | reverse complement strand
CCGCGCCGGCGGCCCGGTCGCCGGGCCGCCCGCCGTCGGTGGCGTGGCCCCGCTCGCGCTCGCCGGCGACCGCCGGGTCGTCGAAGGTGCCCCGGTCGTCGAGGGCGTCCTCGGGCACCTCGGACCGGCCGGCCTGGTCGCCCGTCGGCGGCACCGGCACCGGCGCGGAGCGGACGGCCTCGGGGTGCGCCTTCTCCACCCGCTGCTCTTCCTGTCGCATGGCGGTCTCCTCAGCGGCTCGTGACGTCGTGCTGGCTGTCCGGACTGCGCTGCTCGGGCGGCCGGTGTCCGACCGGCTCCTCGCCGAGCAGGTCGGCGAAGAGGGCGCGGTAGTGGACCACGGCCTGGCGGAGCTCCTCGGTGCTGGCCTCGCCGCGCGAGTTGCGCAGGTGGATCTCGTGGGCGTCGCGGTAGTGGCCCAGCGTCCGGGCGTGTTCCACGGAGAGGTGGGCGATCTGTTCGGAGAAGTCGCCGGTCGGGTAGCCGCGTTCGGCGATGAGCCGCGTGACGAGTTCGTCCGCGTCGCCAACGGTTTCGGCGGGGGAGTCCACGAAGCGGACCTGCAGCTCCTCCCAGGCGGCGGCGTAGCGGGCGCGGGACTCGGGCGCGAGCGGGGTGAGCGCGAGCTCGGCGTGGCGGCGCTCCCGTTCCCGCAGCTCCCGCTCGGCGGCGGTACGGCTGTCCTGCTCGGCGACGGCGCGGTCGTACTCGGGACCGAACCGCGACCGCAGCGCCCGGCGGCGCGCGTACGACCGGGCGGCCACGGCCAGCGCCGCGATCACCAGCACGACGAGAACGATGACGATTACCTGCGTGGGCGACATGGCTCCTCCTTCGCCAGAGGTATTCCCTCCGCTCGGTGATCGCCAATCCCGTTCCGGGGCACTTTCCTGACGAACCCGACGGGCGGGGATTCCCGGTACCGCCATGGCAAGTCACACAGAGTCACCAGCGCCACCTCGTGAAAACTTGACTAGTTCCAGAAACCGCGCTTGGCGGGGTCGTGCCTTAGCACCGACAGGGTGACCTTCCGCCAGGATGCACGTTAGGAACAGTTCGGCTGTCTCAGCGGCTAATCTGTCTCATCAGCTTCCCGGAGGCGATCAAAGGAAGGCTCCTGCGGTGAACTTCGGCCTGTCTCAAAGATTTTGCGGGCGGACCACGCGTCGATGCCGCTGAACTCCCGCTCTACGGCGTCGGACGCCTCCGCAGTGGCGTGCTCGTCGGCGATGTCACCGCCGACCGCGATCGCCCGACCGCCCGCGGCGGTGACCGTAGTGGTGCGGGCCTTGTTGCCGGCGTAGTGGACGCAGACGCGGGTGAGGCGCTCGACGACCGCGCGGCCGATGCCGCCGGAACCGCCGGCGACCAACGGCGATGCGACTGGTGGTGTCCGTCGGGGTTATGGGGTGCACTGGTGGCCGAGGGTCGGCAGGGCCAGGAGGACGCCCAGCACGAGCACCGCGGCGACGACGAGCAGGATGCCGCCGAAGCCGAGCCCGATGAGAGAACCGGTGAGCTGCGGGCCCAGGCTGGCGCCGATGAACATACTGCATCCGTAGAGGGCGACCGCCGCGCCGCGTGCCTGTGGCGCGTTGGCGTTGACGGTCTCGACGACGGCGGGTGCCGCCGCGGCGACGGCGGCCACGAACAGCAGCAGAGCGATGGCCAGCGGAACGGTGCGGCCGCCGAGGAAGGAGCCGGCGGCGACGGCGAGGGCGGCCAGGGCGAAGGCGAGGACCACGCGCAGGGGCGCGGTCAGCCGCTGGAGCACGGGGGCGAGTAGGGGGACGGCGACCAGGGCGGGCAGGGCGCTGGCCCGCAGGGCGAGGATCGCGGCGGAGTTACCGGCGATACTCGGCGGTCCGGCGATGGCCACCGCCGTGTAGAGGGCGACGAAGGCGGACATCAGGGCGACGGTGGACAGGTACACGGTGCTCAGCCGAGGCCGGCGCAGCAGCCGTGGCATCGCCGCGAATGCCTGAAGCAGCCCGCCGCCGGTGCCGTGGCGCGGGGTGGGCCGCAGCACTCGGCGCACCGGAATCAGGCTCAGGGCCATCAGGGCGGAACCGAGCCAGAAGACCGCGCGCCAGCCGAGCCCGGCCGCGACGGCCTGAGCGCCGATCTGCATGACGACAGCAGCGGCGAGCATGCCGCTGGTGATGCAGGTGAGGGCAGTGCCGCGGCGCCGCGGCCCGATGTGGTGGACGACGTAGGAGAGCGCGGAGGGTGCCAAGGTCGCAGCGGTCAGTCCCTGCAGGCTGCGCAGGGCGATGGCCGTAGGGAGGTTGGGGGCGGCGCCGACCGCGGCGGTGGATACCGTGGCGGCCACGAGTCCTGCGGTGATCACGGCGCGTGGTCCGTAGCGGTCGGAGAGCGGACCGGAGACGAGGAATCCGGCGGCATAGGCAAAGCCGAACGCGGTCGCCGTCCAGGTGGCCTGCCCCGCGGTGGTGCCCAGCGCGGTGGCCATGGGCTGCAGCAGCGCCAGGACGGTGTACATCTGGCCGACCATCAGGACGCCGAGCGCGGTCAGCAGGAGGGTGGTCGGGACGGCCGGGGCCCAGCTCGCCGGTTGGGCGGGCGTGCTGCTCTTGGCTGTGTGCCTGGGGGTTGTGGTTGCGGTGGGGTGGGACATGGGAAACTCCCGAAGGGGGCGTCTGGTAGCGGCCCCGTGTGTCTGCTCGCGACGCGATCGGCCGATGGCACCACCGGGGGCGATGGGTCCCCCGGCCGGCGTGCGGCCGGCCGGGGGACGGGACGGTGAAGGGGGATGCTCAGCCAGTCGGGGTGTTCAGCACGTACTCGCGGGAGGCGTTGACCTCGCTGCGCAGGGCGGACAGGTCGACGTCGAGGACGTGGCCGTTCCACTTGCGGGGCTCGCCGTTGACGAGGACGGCGCTGATGTTGCGGGCGTCGGAGCCCAGCACGACGGTGCCGATCGGGTCGTTGAGCGGCATGTTGTTGAGGTCCTCGGCCTGGATTACCAGCAGGTCGGCCTTCTTGCCCGGGGTGAGCGAGCCGGTGACGGCGGCCAGGCCGTTGGTGTGGGCGCCCTGGAGGGTGGCGAAGTCGAGGACGTCGTGGGTGGTGATGCGCTGGGGCTGCTGGTCGGTGCCGTAGGCGGCGTTGACGGCGCGCATCCGCTGGATGGCGTGCAGGGCCCGCATCTGCGTGAACATGTCGCTGGCCAGGGCGACTTCGACGTCGATGCTCAGTCCAGGGCGGATGCCGACGGACAGGGCCTCGTCGACGGCGGGGATCGCGGTCTCCAGGCCGATCTGGGCGTCGGAGGTGGGGGCGAGCGCCACGGTGGTGCCGGTGTCCCCCATCGCCTTCCATGCCTCGGGGGTCAGTCCGGTGGAGTGGATGAGGGTGACGTCGGGGCTGAGGATGCCGTCCTTGGCCCAGCGCAGGATTGCCTCGGAGGAGGACGTGCCGAAGACGGCGTCCACGCTCACTCCGACGCCCAGGTCCTTGGCGACGCGGGCAAGTTCGGGACCGTAGGCGAGGGCCGGTCCGGCGATCTCGTCGGTGGCGAGCGTCGCCAGGCGCAGGGTCAGCAGCTGGTCGTCGCTGCTGAAGTACTGGTCCTTGACGCGGGCCAGGTCGCCGGGCCACTGGCGGTCCCACTCGCCGAAGTGCGGTCCCATGGAGGCGTGCACGCCGCGGATGCCGGTGTCGACGAGGGCCTCGATGGCGGCGTCGGAGTGCTCGCGGGTGCGGGAGTTGTGGGAGAAGTCGAGCATGGTCGTGATGCCGCTGTCGATCGCGGTCAGGGCGGCCAGCTTGGTGCCGATGTACATGTCCTCGGGCCGATAGACCGTGGCGTAGCCGGCCAGGGTGGACATGACGTAGCCGCCGAGGTCGTCGACGTCCGGCATGATCCGGCGCAGCTGGGCCTCCCAGGCGTGCCGGTGGGTGTCGACGAAGCCGGGGCTGAGGATGGTGCCGGTGGCGTCGACGACCACGGCGTCACCCGCGTCGAGGTCACGGCCGACGACGGTGATGGTGTCGCCCTCGACGAGGAGGTCGCCGCCCTCGATGACGCCGAGGTCGGGGTCCATGGTGACGATGGTCGCGCCGGTGAACAGGATGCGTCGCTGACCTGCGGGGCGGCGCCGGAGCTCCTCGAGGGCGGCGGCGCTGGTGGTGTCGTTGACGTTCATGAGAGGTCTTCTTTCCGTACGGCGGACAGGGCTGGAGGAAGGGGCCGTCCGCGGGAGAGTGCTGGGAGGGGTGGGTCGTCGGAGGCGGCCGAGGCTGCTCGAACACCAGCCTCGGCCACGTCCGCTACGGCAACCAGGTCCCGGTTTCCCCAGATGTCGCGCACCCAGGATCGGGACTGTGGGGGCGCCGATGGGCGCAGAGTCAGCCCAGCTTCATGACGTAGCCCGCGTGGTGCAGTTCGTCGTCCTGGAACTCTCCGTAGGCCCAGAAGCCGAGGTCGTCGAGGTAGTCGATGCGGTCCCCGTCGATCCAGAAACGGCCCTGGTAGGCGTGCGGGCGACCGCCCCGGGTCTCGTCGTAGCGGCCGTCGGCGGTGAGTTCCTGGTGCAGGAAGTCGTTCCTGTCGATCCAGACGCCGACCCGCGGGCTGCCGGTCAGGTCCGGTGCGGCCGGGATGCCCGCCTCGGGGGCGGTGGCCCGGCCGGGGACGTCGGTGCCGGCCCACAGGACGGGCCGGCCGGCCGCGACCAGCGCGCGGACCTGCTCCGGCCGGGTCATGAGGGTGGCTGCCGCGCTCGATACGTCGGTGGCGAGTTCGTCGGGCACCACCAGGAAGTCGGTGGTGTTGCCCGGGGTCAGCGTCGCGACGTAATCGGAGCGATGGCCGCGGCCGCCGGCTAGCGCCACGGTGTCCACGACGGCGGGGACGATGGTCGTGCCCGTGCAGTCGACGACGATGGCGTTGTCATCGCCCGCCGCGGTGATGATGCCCGGACCGACGCCCACGAGCAGAGAGCCGACGAACAGGAGGTCGGCGCCGGTCATGGTCCCGATCAGCGGGTCCATCGTCACGATCCGGGCGTTGGTGAACAGGACGGGACGCCCCTCCTCGTTCGAGACGATCTCGTCGAGAGCCTTCGGGTTCCAGCTCACGGTGTCGGTGATGGTCATGGTGCTCCTCAGGGAGTTCGGTTCATCGGTCTGCCCGATGTGCGAAGCGAGCGCCGGTGCAGGTGGGCGGCAGCCGCTCGGCAGCTACAGCAGCTGCGTGACCATCACGTTCGTCGCGCTGCGGAACCGGAACCAGGCCGCCGTATCCCCAGGTGCGCGGCACCCATGGTCGGCCCGCTGCTCGTGACAGGGGCCCGGGAGACTCGTCTGTGCCGGCACCCTGATGTCGCCGCATTCCACTCGCGATCATGGGTGCGCCGCCCCCAGGAAGCCCGCACCTGGGGAGACCGCGACCTGGTTGCCATCGGCTGCCGAGCCAACCATGGAGCCATGACCAGCAACGACACGCCCCGCGACCCTCACCCGTACGTCGGGACGTGGGTGACCGCGGACGGATACATCCGCCAGGAACTGCTGCCGAACGGCCGCTACGACGAGGCCCGCGGACCCCGTCAGAGCGCCTATACCGGCCGCTACACCGTCACCGGCAACCACATCGACTACGTCGACGACCTCGGCTTCACCGCCACCGGCGACATCCGCGACGGTATTCTCTTCCACGAGCATCTGGTGCTCTACCGCGAGGGAGACGAGCGCGCCCGGCAGTGAGGCCAAACAGATCAGAAACAGCCGAGAAGGGTCCGCCAGCAAGCTGGCGGACCCTTCTCGTGCAAGATCGAACCATCAGAGGGGCGTGCCATCCCGGCCACATCCGGCGCGGTGGCGATCGCCTTCGCTGTCGACGATCACCTCCGACGTGGATGCCGGCGAGAGCATCGTCCGTACCACCGTCGGCCAGGCCCGAGCCATTCGCCGTCCCCACGACTCCGAGCGATGGGCGGTGCGATCAGCTCGCGCAGGTGGCGCAGCCGATTCTCCGTGGTGGTCGTGGGCAGATGTCGCATGCACGTGACCTAGGAAGTCAGGTGTCGCTGAGAGCCCCGCCGGATTCGCCCTGCATCATCTGTGCGGATTCCCCTCGGCCGGAGCGGGACCGGAGTTCGGCGAAGGCAGCCGCGGTTGCACTGGCCCGCTCGGCCTGGTAGACGACCAACTGCTGGTGCGGGGCATCGTTGACGGTGAAGGCCGAGAACTGGATCTCCAGAGCGCCGACCTCGGGGTGTGCGAAATTCTTCGCCTGCTGGGTCTTGCCCTTCACCTCGTGCCGTGCCCACAGCTCGGCGAATTCGGGGCTCTTCGCGCAGAGTGTGTCGACGACTTCGGTGATCCGCCGGGAGTCCGGATCGTGTCCGTAGGCCGCGCGCAGTTCGGCCACGCAGGAGCGCGCGGCCTTGTCCCAGTCCTGGTAGAAGGTGCGCCCGGCCGGGTCCAGGAAGACCATGCGGCCCAGGTTGTCGAACCGCTGGAATCCGCTGTGCAGGGCCGCGGCGAGCGCGTTGTGCGCCAGGATGTCCAGGGCCGGTCCCAGGATGAAGGCGGGGGTGTCGGGCCAGTTGTCGATCAGCCGCAGAAGCTGAGGGCTGATCCTGTCGTGACCGGCGGAAACGCTGCGGCGCTCCTGGGGCGCCCGGGTGAGTCTGCGCAGGTGGTCGTGTGCCTCGTCGTCGAGGTGGAGGGCGGCGGCGATCGCGTCGATCATCTGGGGCGACGGACTGGTCTCCCGGCCCTGTTCCAGGCGCATGTAGTAGTCGGAGCTCACGCCCGCGAGCATGGCGACCTCCTCGCGGCGCAGCCCCGGCACCCGCCTGCGCCCGTGCTCCGGCAGGCCCACGTCCTGGGGCTTGAGGGCTTCGCGCCGTGCTCTGAGGAAGTCTCCCAAGGGAGTGCTGTCGCTCATGACCCCAACCTAGTAGAGGGGCATCCCGGCCGTCGGTGGACAAGACGTCCAAGCGTCCGGCCGTGCCGCACCGCACCCGCGGAGTCGGCCGTTTACAGGATTCAGGCCGCAGGACGTCCGAGGTGCCTGGCGTGATGGGTACCTCACCGCGCGCCCGGCATGCCGCGCCGGGAGGCCATCGGCATGCCTCGGCCGGGGCGGGCCGACCGAGGCGCAAACGGAGCAACTCTCCCGGCTCCACCGTCCGGGTCATGGCGTCATTCTCCTTCGCATCCACCGGGCTGGGGAGCGGTGGGCCCAGCCCTGGCCTACTTCAGGAAACGCGGGGCCGGGGCTGGGGCTATCACCGCCGCGAGCGCACATTCAGCCGGAGACGGCGCCCGTCGCCGCGTCCTGTACGGGCAAGGGGCCGGCACTGAGCGAGCCGAGCAGGGCGAGGGCGTCGGCGGAGGCGGTGCCCGGTTCGGCTTGGTAGACGACGAGCTGCTGGGTGGAGGCACTGTTGACGGTGAAGGACTCGTAGTGCAATTCCAGGTCGCCGACCTGGGCATGGTGGAAGAGCTTGGCCTCGCGGGTCTTGCCACGCACGTCGTGGCGCGCCCACAGAACGCGGAAGTCGGCACTCCTCATGGACAGTTCGCCCACGAGCTGGCTCAGCCGCGGATCCTCGGGGTCGATACCGGCCGCCCGCCGCAGGGTGGCCACGGTCGACTCGGCGGCCCGGTCCCAGTCGCGGTAGAAGTGCCGCGCGGCCGGGTCCAGGAACGTCATCCGCAGCAGGTTGTCGGAGTGGGTGAAGCCGGCGTAGAGGGCGCCTGCGAGCCGGTTGCGGGCCAGGATGTCCAAGGCAGGGCCCAAGACGAAGGCGGGCGTGTCGCTCCACATGTCGAGGAGTCGTCGCAGGTGCGGGGCGACGCGTTCGACACGCGGCGCGCGGCGCGTACGGCGGGTGGTCGGGCCAGCCACGCGATACAGGTGGGCCACCGCTTCGTCGTCCAGTTGCAGAGCTCGCGCAACGGCCTCGAGTATCTGCTGCGACGGATGCCGTTCGCGGCCCTGTTCCAGGCGCGTGTAGTAATCGGTGCTCACCCCAGCGAGCGTGGCAACCTCCTCACGGCGCAGACCGGGCACCCTGCGACGACCGGAGAAAGGAATTCCCACGTCTTCGGGGCGCAGTCGGGCACGCCGTGCGCGGAGGAACCCCCACAGTGCGTTCTCGGCGGTGGGGTACTTGTCTGTGTCCATACGTCGAGGCTAGGGCTCCGCACCGCCTTGTCGTGGAGGCGAAGGGGGGCGCGCTTCACCCAGGAACAGCGCACCCCTGCGCGACACATGATCAATCTCACCGAACTCGCAGTTCTATTGATCCCCGACTCCGACAGCGGGCCTGGCAGCATCTGTCGAGCTGCGACGATGTCCCGTCGCCTGCACTTCAGCCAGTGCGACTCCGACTACGGTCGCCGGGTCGCCGAGGGCCTCGGCATCGCCGTCGGCGCCTGATCCGCGCCGCCTGGGCCGAACGCCCGCACCGCCTGGGACGAACGCCCCGCCGGGACCGGCGGGGCGTCCGTCCGCTGTGGACGTCCGTCCGGTGGGCCCGACGCGACGGACGGTAGTGCATCGGGCGGTATTTACGTATCCTGCCCAAGGCGTCAGCCGGAGTGCCGGCACCGTGGGCCGGGACCGTCCGACCCCGACGCTGCCCGGCCGGCGCCGGCGCCCCCGCAGCCACACCTTCCGGGCGAGGTCTGATTGAACACCCGCGACTGGCCGATCCGCTCCAAGCTGACCGCGCTGGTCGTCGTCCCGGTGACCGCGCTGCTGGCACTCTGGATCTTCGCCACCACGCTGACCTTCGGGCCGGCGCTCGACCTGCTCGCCGCCCGGACCCTCCTCTACGACCTCGGTCGCCCCGCCGAGACGGTGGTGGCCGAGCTGCAACGCGAGCGTCGCCTCTCGGTGGTGCAACTGGCCGGGCGGGGCGTCGCGTCCGAGCTGGCCGAGCAGCGCCAGCGGACCGACCGGGCGGTCGCCGAACTGCGTCGCAGGGTCGGCGGGGAGGAGCTGCGCGACGCCGCCGACGACCTCCTCGACGCCCGGGTCGACCAGCTGGTCACCGCGCTGGAGGCGCTGCCCGCCGGGCGCGGCTTCATCGACCGGCGCGAGGTCGACCGGGCCGGCGCCGTCGGGCTCTACAGCGGCATGATCACCTCGGCCTTCCAGGCGTTCTCCGCCATGGCCAACCTGCCCGACCGCGACCTCAACCGCGAGGCGCTCGCGGTCACCGCGCTCGGGCGCTCCCGCGAGCTGCTCGGCCAGACCGACGCCCTGCTGGCCGGGGCGTTCACGGCCGGGCGGTTCGGCGAGGGCGAGCACACCCAGGTGGTGCAGACCGTCGCCAACCAGCGCTTCCTCGCCGAGGGGGCCGTCGCGGACCTGCCCGACGCGGAGCGCGTCGCGTTCCAGCGGCTGACCGAGGGCGCGGCCTTCACCCGGCTGCGGGCGATGCAGGACACCCTGGTCGACCGCGGGTCGTCGACCAGGCCGGCGGTGGACCCGGCGCGCTGGCAGGCCGACCACGAGACGGTGCAGCAGGCGCTGCGCGAGTTCGAGCTGGCCCAGGCCGAGGGCCTCGCCGAGCGGTCGGTGCCGTCCGCCGTGCGCATCCTGGTCCGGCTCGGCGCCGCCGGGGTGCTCGGCCTGGTCGCCGTCGTGGTGTCGGTCCTGGTGGCGCTGCGGGTCGGCCGTTCCCTCGCGCACCGGCTCACCGGCGTACGCACGGCCGCGCTGGACATGGCCGAGCACCGGCTGCCCGACGTGGTGGCCCGGCTGCGCCGGGGCGAGCAGGTCGACGTCGCCCGGGAGGCGCCGCCGCTGGAGTACGGCGCCGACGAGATCGGCCAGGTGGCGCGGGCGTTCACGGAGGTGCAGCGGACGGCGGTCCGGTCGGCCGTCGACGAGGTCACGCTGCGCCGGGGGCTCAACGAGGTCTTCCTCAACATCGCCCGGCGCAGCCAGGGGCTGGTGCACCGGCAGCTCGCCCTGCTCGACCGGATGGAGCGGCACACGGAGGACCCGGACGAACTGGCCGAGCTGTTCCGCGTCGACCACCTCGCCACCCGGCTGCGGCGGCACGCGGAGGACCTGGTCATCCTCGCCGGCGCGGCGCCGGGGCGGGGCTGGCGCAACCCGGTCGCGATGGTCGACCTGATCCGGGGCGCCATCTCCGAGGTCGAGTCGTACGACCGCGTCGACATCGGCGCCGTGCAGCCCGGCGGCACGCTGGGACGGGCTGTCGGCGACGTGATCCACCTGCTCGCCGAGCTGATCGAGAACGCCACCGCGTTCTCCCCGCCGCACACCCGGGTGGAGATCTCCGGGCAGCACGTCGCGAACGGCTACGCGGTGGAGGTGACCGACCGGGGCCTCGGGATGTCCGCCGCCGCCCTGGAGGACGCGAACCGGCGGCTGGCCCGCTCGCCCGACTTCGAGCCCACCGAGACGGCCCGGCTCGGCCACTTCGTGGTGGCCCGGCTGGCCGCGCGGCACGGCGTCCGGGTGCGGCTGCGCCCGTCCGACGGTGGTGGGCTGACCGCCGTGGTGCTCATCCCGGCCGACCTCGTGACCGACGAGCCGGCCCTGGTGCCGGCGGGCGCCGGCCCGGGCGAGCAACCGTCCGGGGGTGTCCCGGAGGAGCGGCGGCTGACCCGGGCGGGCCGGTTGAGCACGCTCTTGAGCCCGGCGAGCACGCTGACCGCGATGAACGGGAACGAGTGCCAGACGACGACGAGCGTCAGGATCGAGAAGAACAGCAG
>NZ_JBSGDY010000185.1:0-10762 GCF_053602615.1 Micromonospora sp. NPDC004336 | reverse complement strand
GCCGGGGTGGACGCCGGGCGCGGCCCGGATGACCGCCGGAACGCCGTCCGCGGCCCAGGTCGTCGCCGGGACGTCGGGCGCGGGTCAGGTCGCCGCCGGGATGCTGATCGCGGTGACGACCAGGCCCCGGCCGACGAGGAACCGGCCGGCGAAGGCGGTCACCGGCGCCCCGCCGAGCACCGGGCCGGGCACCAGCAGGTGCGCGGTGAACGTCCCGGCCGGGTCGAGGACGATGTCCGCCTCGGCGAAGTCCAGCCACCGGCCGGTGAGCGGGAACCACGCCTTGTAGACCGACTCCTTCGCGCTGAACAGCAGGCGGTCCCAGCAGACCGACGGGCGGGCGGCGCCCAGCGTCGCGGTGCGGGCGCGCTCGGCCGGCAGCGCGATCGCGTCGAGCACCCCGTCGGGCAGCGGCGCGTGCGGCTCCGCGTCCACCCCGAGGGTGGCGAACCCCGCCGTACGGCCGAGGACGGCGGCCCGGTAGCCCTCGCAGTGGGTCATGCTGCCGACCACGCCGGCGGGCCACACCGGGGCGCCCCGCGCGCCGGACAGGATCGGCGCCGGGGCGATGCCCAGCTCACCGAGCGCCCGGCGGGCGCAGTGCCGGACGGTCGTGAACTCCCGGCGGCGCTTCTCCACCGACGCGGCGACGAGCGCCTGCTCCTCGGGGAAGAGGGTCAGGCCGGCGGGATCGGTGAACGACTCGGCGACCGCCACGGCGGGGGGCAGGATCTGCTCGATCACGTTCGCCGATGCTAGGCGCTGCGGCGACCCGCACCGCCGCGACGTCGGCCGGAGGGTGCATCATAGGGGTCGGGTACGGGTGCCGGGCCGCGCGGGCGGCTGCCAGTGTGGGGGTGCCCCGGCCCCGGGCGGGGCACGCGGATCGGGTCGGACGGATGCGGGAAAAGCGATGCTGACTGGCAAGGTGGTGCGGTTCGACGAGGTGCGGGGCTACGGGTTCATCGCCCCGGACGACGGCAGCGACGACGTCTTCGTGCACGCGAACATGCTGGACGGCGACAAGTGGGCGTTGGCGCCCGGTGTCCCGGTGGAGTACGACGCGGTGGAGACCGACCGGGGCCCGAAGGCCCTGCTGGTGCGGGTGGTCGGCGCCCCGGCGGGAGCGGAGCGGAACGCGGCGGCCCGGGCGGGCGTGGCGGTTGCCGGCGGGCGCGGCCGGGAGAGCGGGCAGGCCGTGGCCGGCGGGGACGACGAGGAGGGCCTCTGCGACGTGCTCTCCGAGCGGGCGTTCTCCGCGGAGACCACCGAGGCGCTGGTGACCTCCGTGCCGGACCTGACCGGGGCGCAGATCGTGGCGGTCCGCGCCCGGATGTTGGCGTTGGCTCGGCGGCACGGCTGGGTGGAGGGCTGACGGCCGGCACGGCGCGGCCCGGCCGGGTCAGCCGGCGTCGACGAGCAGGGACTTCCTGATCCGGCCGAACGCGGTGCGGGGCAGCTCGTCGACGAAGTGCACCCGCCGGGGGCGGTGGGCGGCCGAGAGGTGCCGCCCGACGTGGTCGATCAGCGCCTGCGCGGTCGGCCCCTCGGCGACCACGTACGCCGTGACCTGCTCGCCGAGCGTGGGGTGCGGCGTGCCGACGACGGCGGCGTCCCGGACGCCGGCATGGCTCATCAGCGCCTCCTCCACCTGGCCGGCGCGCAGCCACCGGCCCCGGCAGCGCACCACGTCGAGGCGTCGTCCGACGATGTGGTGCGACCCGTCGGCGGCCACGGTCGCCAGGTCGCCGGTGGCGTGCCAGGGGCCGGTCGCGTCGGCCTCCGCACCGACGTAGCCGCTGAACAGCGTGGGCCCGCGGACGCTCAGCTCCCCCACGGACTCGCCGTCGGCCGGCACCGGTCGGGCGTCCCGGTCCAGCACCCGGGTCCGCACGCCGGGCAGGGGGGTGCCGACGGCGCCGTCGACCGGCGGCTCGCCGGCGCGGCCGGTCACGGCGACGAGGGTCTCGGTCGTGCCGTACGCCTGGACCGGGGTGTGCGAGGTGAGCAGCCGGAGCCGCTCGGCCACGGCGGTGGCCAGCGGGGCGTCCGCGGAGATCAGGATGCGCGCGGCGGCGAGCGTCCGGGCGAGGGGGCAGTTCCGCGCGATCCTCGCCCACTGCGCGGGCAGTGCGAGGTACATGGTGCCGGCCGTCCGGGCGCCGGCGTCGCGGCCGAGGTGGACGAAGCGGCTGCCGACCCGCAGCGCGCCGAGCAGGCCGACGACCAGACCGTACGCCCGGAACAGCGGCGTGCCCTGCACCACGACGTCCTCGCCGCTCCACTGCCAGGCGTCGGCCAGCAGGTCGAGGTCGGCGGCGATGGCGCGCCGCGAGATGCGCACGCCGCGCGACGGACCCGCCGCTCCCCCGGTGTAGAGGATGACCGCGTCGGCACCCGGCTCGGGCTCGGGGTGGTGCGTGGCGGAGCGCTGGCGCAGGTCGACGGGGACCGTCGGCAGCCCGTCGCCGTCGGACGGCCGGGCACCCAGCAGCGCCGTCGCCCCGCAGTGCCGCAGGATGCGGTTCCGCTCGCGCCGCTCGGCGCGGGGCGGCAACGGGACGAGCGGTACGCCCGCGTGGAGGGCGCCGAGCATGCCGACGACCGTCTCCAGGGTCGGCGTGGCGTCGACCGCGACGACGCCCGCGCCCCTGATCCGGTCGGCGACGGCGGTGACGCATCCGAGCAGTGCTTCGCTGGAAAGCGCGCCGCCGGCCACCCTGACCGCGTCGGCCCGGTCCGCGCCCGATCCGCGGAGCGCCGGCAGCAGTGCCATCCCCGTTATCCCCTGCCGGGGACGTGGACGAGTCGCGGCAGCGACTGGGAGATCACGACGGCCACAGGACCCTTCACGTCATGGGGCGCGGGAGCCCCATATCCGGCCATCCCGCCATGGACGCGGGGTGCCCCGAAATTAGGCCCCGCAATGATCCCGCACAACCCCTAGCCGCCCGGCCCGGTCCCCTGCCCGGGGACGACGGGCCAGCTAGGACGCGATGCGCGATCGCCTTTCGTGATTGCCGCTGGGAACGTTTGCCCGGTGGCCCGGCACAGTGGAGGGAATGCCGTCCGGCGTCGGCGGCGAACAATTGCTCCAGGCCGCTTTTATAATTGACGCTGAGCGATTGGTCAATGCGGCGCCAACCCGATTACGCGACGCCCGGTCATCGCATTCGGGCCGCCTCGAATCCCGCGCGACATCCATCCTGGCCAACCCTGGGCACATAACTCATCTTTAACAACATAATTGTTTAATGTGCCAAAGGTCCGATTCGAGGCACGCCTTGGGCCAACCCCCGCGACGAAACCCGTTCACGCCGACCTCGCGAGAACCGGAGGAGTCGCACCTTTCTGGGCGAGCGTGCGCTTCGGCGCAGCGAACAGAGAATCCCGCGCAATTCACCCGATCGGCACGAGCGTGCGGAGCCCCCCGAAAACCGGCCCGGGACACCCGGGCCGGGCGCCGCCGGCGACCGGCCGGCGCCGGAGGGGCGACTGCCGCAGGCCGCCCGCGACGACCGACCGGACCGGGGCGACGCCTCCCGACCCGAGCGCCACCCCCGGGTTGAACTGCGCCCGCTCGACGCGGGGCGGCCGGCGACGACCGGTCCCGCCGGCCCCGCGCCGGTCGACGACGCGAGTCACCGGCGACGACGAGTCCGCCGATCCGGCGTCGCCCCGACGACCGCCGCAGGGCCGGGCGGCGCGCGAGCGGGTCCGCACCCCCACCCCGCGCGGCGCATAGCATGGAATGGCACGGCAACCAATGGCCGACACCGCCAGAAAGGCAGCCCTTACGACCGGCACAAACACCCGGTCACGTAACGGGGCCGGGCGGCGACTTTGCGTTGTCGAGCACCCGGCCGGCCCGCGGCCGCCGCCGGCGCGGACAGCGGAACGATGTTCGCCCATCCTTTACAAACCTCGGCTTGCCGCCCAATTGCCGGAATGCCATACTCCCACCATCACGGCGGTCGATAGGGGGAGGCCGACCGAGAGGGCTGGGTAATTATCGCCGGCGCCGACAGGTGACTCCGACTCGGAGCCGCCGGTCGGCGAAGTCGGTCGACGACCACCCGCTGCCCCTCGATGTCGATCGATATAACCAAAACTGGAATGGGTCGAGAATTGCCGGTCTCCGATTTCGTCGAGCTCCAGGGCCGCGCAGGGCAGGTGGCGTGTCCGGTGACGGCGGGCCGCCCGCCCCTCCGGAGGCCGCGGCGATGGAGCTGACCGAGCGGTCGTGCCAGCTCGACCTGCTGGAGCGCCGGCTGACGGAACTGATCGCCACCGGCGGCACCCCCACCGGCCCGACCGTGACCGTGCTGGCCGGCCCGGTCGGCTCCGGCAAGACCGCGCTGTTGCAGGCCTTCACGCGGCGGGCCGTCGAGGCCGGGGCACGTGTCCTCGGCGCCAGCGCGTCCCGCGCCGAACGCTCCGTTCCGCTGGAGGTCGTCCGCCAACTCGTCCGGGCCGCGGCGTTGGCTCCGGAGGACCGGGCACACGTCGGGCGGCTGCTGGACGCCGGCTCTCTGGCCTGGGCCGACGACGAGGACGCCGACGACGAGGGCACCGCCCGCCGCACCGCCGCCATCGGCGGCGCGCTGCTCGAGCTGACCACGCGCGGCCCACTCGTCATCACCGTCGACGACGTCCACCACGCCGACACGGCGTCGCTGCGGTGCCTCGACTACGTGGCCCGGCGGATCCCCGGCCTGCCCGTGCTCGTCCTGCTGACCGAGGCGGCGCGCACCAGGCCGTGGCGGCCCGAGGTCTACGCCGAACTGCTGCAACCCGCACGGCTGCACCGCATCCGGCTCCCGCTGCTCACCGGGGAGGGGACCTTCCAGGTGCTCGCCCGCCGCCTCGGCGTCCCCGTCGCCCGGACCATCGCGGAGGAGAGCCACCGGATCAGCGGGGGCAACCCGCTGCTGGTGCACGCGCTCGCCGACGACCAGGCCGGCGCGCCCCGGCCGGCGGACCGTCCCGCCGTCGGCGAGTCGTTCCGGGAGGCCGTGCTGAGCTGCCTGTACCGCTGCGACCACCTCGTGCTCGACGCCGCCCGGGTGCTCGCCGTGACCGGCGAGCCCCTGCACGGCAACCTGCTGCCCCAGCTCGTCGGCGCCCGGTCGCGGTCCGCGCTGGGCGACGTCGACGGCTCGACCAGCGCAGGGCTGATCACCGAGGCGGGGCTGCGGCATCCGGCGGTGGGCCAGGCGGTGCTCGACGGGATGACCGCCGAGGAACGCGCCCGACTGCACCTGGAGGCCGCCTGCCTGCTGCACGACGAGGGTGCGTCACCCGCACGCGTCGCGCCGCACCTGGTCAGGGTCGACGAGCTGACCGAGCCCTGGATGGCGCAGAGCCTGCTGGACGCCGGCGAGCAGGCGTTGCTCGACGGCGAGGTGGAGACCGCCCTGCGGTACCTGCGCCGGGCGAACCGCGGCCGCGTCGGCGACTGCCTGCGGGCGCGGATCCGCTCCGCGCTGGCCCGCGCCGAGTGGCGGCTCGACCCGCAGGCCGCCGTGCCCCACCTGCTCGGCGTCGCCACCGCCGTACGCGCCGGCCACCTGGGCAGCCAGCAGGCGGCGGGGCCGATCCAGTACCTGCTCTGGCACGGTGAGATCGACCGGGCCGTCGAGCTGGTGCGGCACCTCAGCGACCGGGCCGACAGCGCGGACCCGCGCTCGGCGGCCGAACTCCTCGTCACCACCGGCTGGATGTCCACCCTCTATCCGGGGGTGTCGGTCGACCGGCCCAAGCCCACCGTCGTCGCCCGGGACCCGCTCACGCTGCTCAAGGTCAAGCGCGGGCTCGAGGGCACCACCCTGCTCTCCGCCGTGCTGGAACGGGGCGACGCCACGGTGGTGGACCAGGCCGAGCGGGCGCTGTCCACCGGCGGCCCGGACGACGAGCCCCGCATGTGGACGAGCGTCTGCGCCATCATCGCCATGATCTACGCCGACCGGCTGGACCTGGCCGGCGACTGGTGCGACCGGCTGGGCCGCAACCCGGCGACCCGCCGCTATCCCTCACCGTCGGCGACCCTCGCGGCCCTCCGGGCGTCCGTCAGCGGGCGGCTCGGCGACCTGCCGCGCGCGGAGCGGCTCGCCGACGAGGCGCTGCGCCAGCTCTCCCTGAAGGGCTGGGGGGTGGTGATCGGCATGCCGCTCGCCATCCGCCTGCGGGCCCTCACCTTCATGAACGAACTCGACGCGGCGGCCGACTGCCTCCAGGTGCCGGTTCCGCCGGCGATGTTCGAGACCCCGATCGGGCTGCACTACCTGCACGCCCGCGGGACGCACGCGCTCGCCGCGGGGCGCCCCGAGGACGCGCTGGCCGACTTCCAGCTCTGCGGACAGTTGATGACCTCGTGGCGGCTGGACTTCTCGGCTCTCGTCCCGTGGCGTACCGAGTGCGCCCGGGCGCTGCTCCGGATGGGCCGCCGTCAGCCGGCCCGGAAGCTGGTCCGGGAGGAACTGGCCCGGCTGCGCCCCGTCCAGCTGCGCTACCGGGCCGCCGCGCTGCGGGTGCTGGCCGCCGCCGAGGACGGTCCGGACAGGATCACCCACCTGCGCAGCGCCGTCCGGCTGCTGCGGCAGTGCGGCGACCGGATGGAGCTGGCGCACAACCTGACCGACCTCGGCCACGCCTACCAGCAGGCCGGCGACCGGCGGGAGGCCCGCGTCGCGGCCCGGGCCGCCCGGACCCTCGCCGAGGAGTGCGGCATCCCCCTGCTGCGTGCCAGCACCGCCACCGGCGACTCCGGCTCGGCCGAGGGCCCCGCCGGCGCGGCCGTGGTCGTCGACGGCCTCAACGACGCGGAGTCCCAGGTGGCCGCCCTGGCCGCGCAGGGACACACCAACCGCGAGATCGCCGAGAAACTCTTCCTGACGGTCAGCACCATCGAGCAGCGCCTGACCCGGATCTACCGGAAGCTGCACGTCAACTCGCGCAACGAACTGGCCACCCGGCTGCGGCTGCACCGGCCCGGCGCGACCCTGCCGCACCCGCCGCCGCCCGGGCAGAGCGAACCGGGGGGCCGCCCGCCCGGACCCCGGTTCCGCTGACGGTCGCCGCCGTCGACCGGGCCGGCCAGCCGCACCCGCCACCCGGGCGCACCCGGTAGCGCCGCCCCGCGCGCACCTCCGCCGGACCGACGCCGTCCACGCCCGCGCCGCCCGCACGCACCCGCCGCCCGGGCAGGCCAGGCAGCGCCCTGCCGTGGACAGGCGCCGGCCACGCCCGCACCCGCCGCCCGGGCACGCCCGGTAGCGCCGTCCCGGGCGCGTCGCCGCCCGATCGACGCCGTCCGCGCCCGCGCGGCAGGCACGCCCGGTAGCGCCGTCCCGCGCGCCGCCGGGCCGGCTCGCCGCGGCAGGGCGCCGCCGTCGGCTGTTCATCGGGTCACACTCCGGCGATCGGGTCTGCGCCGGGGCGCGCGATGTGGCACCGTCTGGGCGTACCGCCGACACCCCTCGTTCACGGTGTCGTCATCCCGGCCCCCTCCGGCCATTCTCGACACCCCTTCCGGCGCCCGACGCAACCCCTAACGGCGGACAAGATCCGCAGGTTTGCGCGCGAAACGATGGGGTCCCGCGCCCGTTGTCGCCAAACCTGCCCGGTGCCAGACTCGCCACAGCACCCGAGGCCGTCCGTCGAACGGCGTGGTGCGGCGAAGAATTTCCAGGTCCACCCGGCACGGCAGCCCGGTGCGCTCCACCCCTACCCGTAGGCGCGGTGGAGGGGCTGGCGTGTGGCGGAGGGGGCGGTGTCGGGCAGCGCCGGGGTTCCGGTTCCGCACCGCGTACGAGAGGGGCTGACACGCGGGTGTTGGTGCAGCAGGAGGAGCAGACGTCCCGACTCCGGCGGGCGTTCCACGCGTGCGAGGAGCAGCAGCGTGGACACGTCGCGCTGGTCACCGGCGCGGTGGGAAGCGGCAAGACCAGTCTCCTGGAGGCGTTCGGCGAGTGGGCCGCCGCCACCGGCGGGCAGGTGATGAGCGCCGCGGGATCCCGGGCGGAGCGGGGGCTCCACCTGGGAGTGATCGGGCAACTGTTCCACAGTGCGCGGCTCGCGCCCGACGCGGCGGCCCGGGTCGAGCGGCTGCTGGGCGACGCCGCCCTCGCCACGCCCCTGCCCGAGCCCGGCGCCGAGGCCGGCGAGGGCGACCGGGCCTGGGCTCCCCTGCTGCACGGTCTCTTCGCCACCCTGCTCGACCTGACCGGCGCCGGGCCGCTGGTCCTCGTCGTCGACGACGTGCACCACGCGGACCCGGCCTCGCTGCACTGTCTTCTCTACGTGACGCGCCGGCTGCGCCACGCCCGGATCATGGTGGTGCTCGCCGAGGCGTCGACGCTGCGCCCGCCGCACCCGTTGTTCCGGGCCGAGTTGCTCAGCCAGCCGCACTTCGCCCGGATCGCCCTGTCGCCGCTGACCGTGGACGCCGTCACCCGGCTCGTCGGCGGCGAGGCCGAGACCCCCGAGGCGCGGGAGACCGCCGAGCGCTGCGTGGACATGACCGGCGGCAACCCGCTGCTCACCCGGGCGCTGCTCGAGGAGCGCGCCGGCGGCGGGACGGGCGACGACTGCGACCAGGCCGTCGCCGACGCCTTCGACCAGGCCGTGCTCGGCTGCCTCTACCGGCACGAGCCGGGGGTGCGCCGGGTGGCGCAGGCGCTGGCGGTGCTCGACCGGCCGGCCCCGGCCGAGCTGCTCGGTCACCTCCTCGACGTGGCGCCCGAGTCCACCGCCCCGGCGGTGCGGGTGCTGCGCACCTCCGGCCTGATGGCGGCCGACCACCTCCGCCACCCGCGCATCCTGCACTCGATCCTCGGCGACATGTCGTCCGACGAACGGCGCGCCCTGCACCAGCGGGCCGCCGAGGTGCTGCACGACCACGGCGCCGAGCCGGCGGCGGTCGCCGAGCACCTGGTGGCCGCCGGCTGGGCGGACGCGCCGTGGGTGGTGCCGGTGCTCCAGGACGCCGCCGGGCACGCGCTGGCCTCGGGCCGCCCCGACGTGGCCGCGGCCTGCCTGCGCCTGGTCTCCCGGGTGTGCGTGGACGAGCGGCAGCGGGCCGCCACCACCGAGATGCTGGTGAGCGCCCGCTGGCAGGTCAATCCGCTGGCCGTGAACGGGCAGCTCGGCGAGCTGGTGGAGACGGCGCGGGCCACCGGGTGGGCCAGCGACGTCGGCCTCTCCGCCGTGCCCTACCTGCTCTGGCAGGGCCGCGTCGAGGAGGCCACCGAGGCGGTCAGCGGCTTCTCCGCCGACGACGAGCACGGCCCGGGCGGCGCGGGCGCGCGGCTGCGGATGATGCAGCTGCTGGTCGCCCTCTCCCACCCCGACCAGCTGCCCGCCGTCCGGGAGACCCCGACCACGTGGAGCCGGGCGGCGAGCGCGCCGACCGGGGTCAGCCCGCTGCTGCAGGCGGTGACGGTGCTGCACACCGCGCTGACCCCGGCCGCCGAGAACGACACGGCGTCGACCGCCGAGCAGCTCCTCCAGCGCCACCACACGGACGACGGCTCGCTGGGACTGCTGACCGCCCCCCTGCTGGCGCTGCTGTGGGCGGGCCGGTCCGACCGGGCCGCCGCCTGGGGGGACGTCCTGCTCGACCGGCCGGCCGTCCGGCACGCGCCGGTGTGGCGGGCCGTCATCCGGGCGATCCGGGCGGAGGCGGCCCTGCGCGTCGGGGACCTGCCCGGCGCCGAGCACCACGCGCGCACGGCGCTGGCGGACATCCCCGCCCCCGCCTGGGGCGTGGCGGTCGCGGGCCCGCTGGCCACGCTCATCGCCTGCGCGACCGAGTCGGTCCGGCTCTCCGAGGCCGACCGGTGGCTCGCCCACCCGGTCCCGCCCGGCATGTTCCGTACTCCCCTGGGCCTGCACTACCTGGCCGCCCGCGCCCGGCACCACCTGGCCGTACGGCGGCCCCACGCGGCGATCACCGACCTGCGGCGCTGCGGCGAGCTGATGCGCGCCTGGGGCGTCGACGCGGCCGGGGTCGTGCCGTGGCGGCTGGAACTGGCCCGGGTGCAGCTCAGCGTCGGCAACAAGACCCAGGCCACCCAGCTGCTCCAGGAGCAGCTGCGGGTGCCGCACGGGGTCGACGACCGGACCCGGGGGCGTACGCTGCGGCTGCTCGCCACCACGGCCGCCCAGGACCACCGGCGCAAGCTGCTCTCCGAGGCGGTCAGCCTGCTCCAGTCCAGCGGCGACCGGCTGGAACTCGTCCGGGCCCTCGGCGACACCGGCCAGACGTTGCAGCGGGCCGGCGACTCCGCCCGCGCGCGGCTGCTCGTCCGCCGGGCCTACCAGCTCGCCCAGGACTGCGGCGCGTCGGTGCTGGCCCAACGCCTCATCCGGCGGGAGCCGGGCGGCGGGCTGCCGGCGTACCCGACGGCTGCCGATATGCAGGAGCCGGACGACGGGCTCAGCGACGCCGAGCGCCGGGTGGCCGCGCTGGCCGCCCAGGGGCACACGAACCGGCAGATCTCCAGCAAGCTGTTCATCACGGTGAGCACGGTCGAGCAGCACCTGACGCGGGTCTACCGCAAGCTCGACGTGAAGCGACGCACCGACCTGCCGTCCCGGCTCGTCGCGTACGCCGAGGGGCTGGCCGAGGAGACGCAGGGCGCCGCCTCCTGACCCACGCGAGAAGGGGGCGCCGCGCGGATCGCGCGGCGCCCCCTTTCGGCGTACCGCCGCCGCCCGGCGCGGCGCGGGCCCCGACCCGGGCGACGCCGCGGCACCGGGA
>NZ_JBSGDY010000184.1:0-10802 GCF_053602615.1 Micromonospora sp. NPDC004336 | reverse complement strand
GTGTCGCCCTCGTCCGCGCCACCGGCGGGGTGGTGCGTCAGGAGACGGTGCAGGGGGTGCCGTTGAGGGTGAACGCGGTGGGCTTCGGGTTCGATCCGGTGTGGGTGCCGTTGAAGCCGAAGCTGGTCGACGCGCCCGGCGCGAGCCGGCCGTTGTAGGAGAGGCTGGTGGCGGTGACCGAGGCGCCGGTCTGGGTCCACGTCGCCGACCAGCCCTGGCCGACCTTCTGGCCGGCGTGGGGGAAGGTGAAGGCGAGCGTCCAGCCGTCGATCGCGGTGGTGCCCGTGTTGGTGAGGGTGACGTTCGCGGTGAAGCCGCTGTCCCAGCCGCTGGTCGTCCAGGTCACGGCGCAGCCACCGGACGCGGGCGGGTCGGCGGTGGTGACGGCGACCGGCGCGGACGCCGCCGAGGCGTTGCCGGCCGCGTCCACGGCCACCACGTGGAACTGGTACGCGGTCGCGGCCGTCAGGCCGGTCACCGCCAGCGTGGTGCCGGTGGGCGAGCCGACCAGCGTGTCCGTCGCGCCGGCCTCGCGGTAGACCCGGTACCCGGTGACGCCGACGTTGTCGGTCGACGCGGCCCAGCTCAGGGTGAGCCCGGTGGCGGTGACCGCCGAGGCGGTCGGGGTGCCGGGGCGGGTCGGCGCGACGGTGTCGGGAGCCGGCGCGGCGGGCGTGGTCACCTCGGCGACGGGCGAGGCGGTCGACCGATTGCCGGCGCCGTCGCGGGCCCGCACCGTAAAGCGGTACGTCCGCTCGGGCAGCAGCCGGGTCACGGCCAGGGTGTTGGTGGCCGAGTTGAGCAGGACGAGCGCGTCGCTGCCGACCTGGGCCTGGGTGACCTCGTAGCCGGCCAGCCCGCTGCCGCCGGCGTCGGTGGACGCGGGCCAGGTCAGGGTCAGCCCGGTCGCGGTGACGGCCGAGGCGACGGGGGTGCCGGGGGTGGTCGGCGCGGTGGTGTCCGGGGTGGCCGGACCGGGCTCCTCACCCCAGATCCGGGTGGCGCCCGAGTAGAGCGTGACCTTCCGGTTCGGCCCGGCCGTCGCCTGGTACGACGGGTCGTTCGTCGGGTCCCAGGTGCCGCCCTCCGGCACGCCGATCTTGAACTGCACCTCCATCCGGTGCTGCGACTGCCCGGCGGGCGCGATGGTGTGCCCGGTGCAGTCCACCTCGACGTACCAGATGTCGCCGGAGAACTGCCTGGCCGTGGCCGGCGACGGGCAGCCCTGGGTGTAGCCGGGGGTGACCGTGACGGGGCCGGTGCCGTCGGGACGGAAGTAGTAGCGGAACTTGCCGTCGGTCAGGGCGCGGGCCGGGAAGGCGGACTTGTTGTAGACGACGGCCTTGAGGCCGGTGGCGCGCGGCTCGGCCTGCATCACGGTCGTCTCGACGGTCAGCTCGTCGATGTCGGGCGTCTCGGCGCGGGGGAAGCCGGCGAGCGGGGTGCCGCCGTACTCCCTGGTGAGCCGGGCCAGCGCGGAGGTGAAGCCGGCGTTGTAGTCGGTGGCGACCTCGTTCATCACGTAGTCCGACCGGTTGTCGGTGTACGCGTCGTTGGGCGCCGACGGGCCGCCGACCAGCGCGCCGTAGAGGGTGTGCCGCGTCTCGGCGGGCACGGTCTGGCTGTCCCACCAGGAGCCGTGCGCGGTGCGGTGGTGTGGGTTGCGCGGCGGGTTGGCCCCGAACCCGATCACGTAGCTGGAGTTGCGCGGGTTGTCGCCGAGCGCGTAGCCGATCTGCCGGACGGCGAAGTCGTGGTAGCGGGCCTTGCGGGTGGCGTCGGTGGTCTTGTCGCTGTAGACGAGGGCGGCGAAGGCGGTGTTCGCGGCGTAGCGCAGCGCGCCCCACGAGTCGAGCACCGCCATCCCGCCGGGCGAGTACGGCACCCGCTGCCCGTTGACGCCGACGGTCCAGTAGTCGAGCCAGCGGTTGGCGTCGTCGACGTACTTCTGCCTGCCGGTCAGGTTGGCCAGCAGCACGTACGCCCCGAACTGCTTGTTGTCCCAGGCGATGGTCCACTTGTAGGACCGCGTGGTGCTCTGGTTCTCGGTGCCGAGCTTGTCGTACTCGCTCTCCGCCTTGGCGAGGTAGGCGGCCTCGCCGGTGGCCCGGTACAGCCAGATCGCGGACCAGACCAGCTCGTCCTGCCAGCCGCTCCAGGAGCGGTAGAAGTTGGTCGCGTCGGTGATGCACTCGTGGTAGCTCTTCCGCACCGTGTCGGCGAACGTGTGCAGCTGCCTGGCGTGCCCGAGCAGCTTGTCGGCGTAGGCGGCGTCGGTGGGCCGGAAGACCATCGACGACGCGGCCATCGCCGCCGCCGTCTCCCCCGCCAGGTCCGCGCCGCCGCAGCTCGCGTCGATCTTGTACGCGGGCCGCGCCATCGGCATGACCTCGGCCGGTCCCCACCACTTGTGGTCGTCGTCGCCCTTGCCGACCTGCCCGTAGAGGACGTTCGGCGACGGGTGCGCCTTGACGAAGTAGTCGTTGACGAAGCGCAGGTTGTCGAGCAGGTGCGGGAGCTGGCCGGCGGCGACGTAGCCGTCGCGGTACTCCACCGCGCCCCAGGCCAGCATGGTGGCGCTGAACGCCATCGGGAAGCCGAACTTCACGTGGTCGCCGGCGTCGTACCAGCCACCGGTGAGGTCGAGCCCGACGTCGGCGCCGTCGGTGAGCGCGGAGTCGCCGCGCCAGGAGACCCGGTTCCAGTCGGGCAGCCGGCCGGACTGCTGCGCCTCGTAGAAGAGGAGCGACTTCTGCAGCGCCTCGGCGTAGTTGAAGGCGGGCGCGGCGGCGGGGGCGGCGGTGGCCGGCGCGGCGGTGGCCGGCGCGGCGACCGCGAGGGTGAGCCCGGTGGCGAGGGCCGCGCCCGCGGCCAGCAGGCGCCGGGGCCACGGCTGGTCGCCGGGCCGGCGCGGGCGTCTCGGATGGTGCATGACGGTGCTCCTGTCGGTGGCGTCGCCGACGGCGCCCGGCGAGGACTCGCCACGGCGTCGGGGCTGCCGTGGCGGCGTCGTGGGCCGCCGGCGAAGGCGGTGGTGGGGTGGGGTTACTGGGACCGGGAGCGCTCCCATGGATGGTTGCCAATGTAGATGGGCCGCCGGCGATTTGGGAAGACCGGCCAGGATGGACGGGGCCGACGGGAAGCCGGGACGGCGCAGCGCCGCAGGGGACGATCGCGTTACATCGACACGCCTGCGGAGAGTGATTAGTTTCGACGGCCCGGGCGGTCAGGTCGTCGCGTCGCCGCAGCTCAAGCCGATCGCCCGATGTCCTCGACCGTCACACACCGTGCGATCATGTGCTGTCCCCTCGATCAATTCCGGAGGAATCCTCATGGCACACCGTCGGCGCGTGGCGCGCGCGGCCGTCTCCGCAGTCGCCGCCACGGCCTGTCTCGCTCTCGCCACCCCGGCCTGGGCGTCCAGCACCATCCCGCTGCACAAGCCGCACGAGGGCAAGACGGCAACCTTCCAGCAGGAGTGCGACGACCCCAAGTTCAAGGACCGGCAGGCCGACCACGACGGCTGGCACTTCGTCCTCGACGGCAGCAGGAAGGCCTCCGGCGACTTCGAGGATCTGACCCTCACCTTCAAGGACCTGACCGGCGCCACGGTGACGGTGAAGGTTCCGGACCCCTCCGACTCCTACCCCGACTTCCTCTCGGCCAACGGCGCCGGCGGCCAGGTCAAGCACGCCTACGTCTTCACCCCGGCCGGGTGGACACTGCTGGGCGGCAGCGCCACGATCACGGGCACGGCCGACAGCTTCAAGCTGAGCCACACCTGCGCCGGCACGGCCGCGCCCCAGTCGCCGACCCCGAGCCCGTCGACGTCGACCTCCCCCTCTCCGTCGACCTCGGTGTCGCCCTCGACCTCGGTGTCGCCCTCGACGTCGGTGTCGCCGTCCGAGTCCACCTCCCCGAGCGAGTCCGCCTCGCCGTCGGAGTCGGTCACCCCGTCCGTCACCCCGTCGGAGAGCACCGGCGGCAGCGGTGGCGGCGACGAGGACGAAGGCGGCCTGCCGCTGACCGGCGTGGCGACGACCAGCATCGCGCTGGGCGGCCTCGCCCTGATCGGCGGCGGCGCGCTGCTGATGCTGCGCCGTCGGCGCGACAACGTCACCTTCACGAGCTGACCCCACCGAACCGCCCGACCGGCCGCCGGACACCCGTCCGGCGGCCGGTCGCCGCTTCCGCCCCGGTAGCCGCTTGCGCCCGGTCGCCGCCTCCGCCGCGGCCACCGTTTCCGCCCGGCCAGCGCCTCCGCCCCGGTCGCCGTTTTCACCCGGCCGGCGCGCAGGCCGGCCGCCGTCGCCAGCCGCCGCCTCCGGCCGGCTGGACATTCATCACATCATCTAAGTCCGTGAATATGTCGACCGAATGTTGCCAGGTCAAGGCAGGTGTCGACAGGCGACTGGGCGCGTCCTCGGCGGCGGGGCGGGGGCCGGCCGTTCCGGCATACGAACGTACTGTTGCCGCGCCCGTTTCGGCCGCGCGACAGTACGCGACACCAGCGGTGCCATCGACGCCGCCGCTCCCCCGGCCGACCCTGAGGAGATCGCGATGGCTCTACGACTCGCCGACGGCACCGCCTGGTCCGACACCCTCGCCCGCGCGGTGGCCGCCGCGCCGGAGGCGTTCGGCGCCCCGGTCGACGGCGTCACCACGCTGCACAACCTCGTACGCGGCGACTGGCACGCGGTGGGCACGCCCAGCCCCGTCCGCACGCCGGTCGACAACACGGTGCTGATCAACCTGCCCCGCCTCGACGCGGAGACCGCCCGCGCCGCGGTCGCGCACTCCGCCGCCGCGCACCGCGCCTGGGCCGAGACCCCGCTCGCCGAGCGCAAGGCCCGGGTCACCGACGCCCTGGACGCGCTCACCGCCCACCGCGACCTGCTCGCCCTGCTGCTGGTCTGGGAGATCGGCAAGCCGTGGCGGCTGGCCTGCGCCGACGTGGACCGCGCGCTGGACGGCGTGCGGTGGTACGTCGGCGAGATCGACCGGATGCTCGCCGACGGCCGGGAGCCGCTGCCGGGCCCGGTCAGCAACATCGCCTCGTGGAACTACCCGATGAGCGTGCTCGTGCACGCCGAGCTGGTGCAGCTGCTCGCCGGCAACGCCGTCATCGCCAAGACCCCGTCGCAGGGCGGGGCGGTCTGCCTCACCGTCGCGCACGCCCTGATGCGCCGGGCGGGGCTGCCCGCCACCCTGGTCTCCGGCGGCGGCGAGGAGCTGTCCGAGGTGCTCGTCCGGGCGCCGGAGATCGGCGCGGTGGCGTTCGTCGGCGGGCGCTCCAACGGCGGCAAGGTGGCCGCCGCGCTGCTCGACTCCGACAAGCGGCACTTCATCGAGCAGGAGGGCCTCAACGCCTGGGGCATCTGGGGCTTCTCACAGTGGGACCTGCTGGCCGGGCACCTGAAGAAGGGCTTCGAGTACGGCAAGCAGCGCTGCACCGCGTACCCGCGCTTCGTGGTCCAGCGGGACCTCGTCGACGAGTTCCTCGACATGTACCTGCCGGTCGTGCGCTCCGTCCGGTTCGGTCACCCGCTCGCCGTCGACGCCGACTGGGCCGCCGGCGACCCGCTGCCCGAGCTGGACTTCGGCCCGCTGATCAGCGCCGCCAAGGCCGACGAGCTGCGCCGCAAGGTCGACGAGGCGGTACGCGGCGGCGCGGTGCCGCTGCACCGGGGCAAGCTGCACGGCGCGCCGTTCCTGGACGGGCAGGACACCTCGGCGTACGTGGCCCCGTCGGTGCTGCTCGCCCCGCCCGGCCGGTCCCGGCTGATGCACGCCGAGCCGTTCGGCCCGGTCGACACCATCGTCGTCGTGGACACCACCGACGAGCTGCTGGCCGCCATGAACGCCTCGAACGGCGCGCTGGTCGCCTCGCTGGCCTGCGACGACGAGGAGCTCGCCGGCAAGCTCGCCGTCGACCTCCAGGCGTTCAAGGTGGGCATCAACAAGCCGCGCTCCCGGGGCGACCGGGACGAGCCGTTCGGCGGCCGGGGCGCCTCCTGGAAGGGCGCGTTCGTCGGCGGCGACCTGCTGGTGCAGGCCGTCACCCAGGGCGGCGACGGCCGGCTCTACGGCAACTTCCCCGACTACAGCAGCTATCCGACCACCTGACGGCGAGGGGGACGGGCCTCGGCGGCTCGGTCCTCCTCGGTGCCGCCCGCGGGGCGGCACCGGAAGGGCCCGGCCGCGGGGCGGCACCGGAAGGGCCCGGCCGCAGGGCGGCACCGGAAGGGCCCGGCCGCGGGGCGGCACCGGAGGGGCCCGGCCGGCGCCTTCCTACGCCGGAGGCGGCGACAGGGGACCCTTCCCCGCACCGTGGCTGGCGGCCGCGAGCGGGACGGTGAGGGTGAGCAGGGCGCCGTCCCGCTCCGTTGAGGTCGGCCGGCCGAGCCGCCGCAGGGTGCGCAGCATCGGGGCGTTCTCCGCGTGGACGTGCAGCAGCAGGGCCGCGTGACCGGCCCGCTCGGCGTGCCGCACCAGCCGGCGCAGCAGGGCGGAGCCGAGGCCCCGGCGCTGCCAGTCGTCGCGGACCAGCAGCGCCACCTCCGCCTCGTCGCCCTCGGCGAGCAGGTTCGCCATCGCCACCACCGACCCCGCCGCCCCGGCCGGCTGCGTCGCCCCGGCGTCGCCGGTCGAGGCGAGCAGGGTGACGCCCCGGGCCGGCTCCAGCAGCCGGCGCAGCCGGGCCGGCGACGGCACGGCCGCCCCGCCCAGGTAACGGCGGTGCCGGCTGCGCGCCGAGCAGCCCTCGTGCAGCTCGACCACGCCGGACAGGTCCTCGGCGCTCGCCGGGCGTACGGTCGTCTCGGCGCCGTCGGGCAGCACCAGGGTGACCTGCTCGGCGGCCCGGCGCGCGACGGTGGCGGAGAGCTCGACCAGGGCCTGCGCCCGGGCGTACTCGGCGGGCGTGAAGGCCGGCGCGGCGCGGCGCAGCGCGAACGAGCCCCCGCCCGGGTCGGCGAGCAGCATGGTGGTCTCGGTGATCCCGCCGGCGGCCGGCGCGGGCCGCCAGCTGACGGTGTCCGCGCCGAGCAGTGCGCGCAGCACCTCCCCGGCGGCCTCCGGATCCCGCGCCAGGCGGTTGGCCAGGCCGAGCGCCCGGGTGGGCTGGTCGGCCAGCCCGCGCGCCTCGCTGCGCGCGACCCAGCAGTCCCGCCCCCGTCCCCGCTCCACGGCGGCGACGAGGTCGGTCTCGGCGAGCGCGTCGGGCGCGTCGACCAGGAAGTCGTCGACCGCGCCCCGCTCGGTGGTGTGTACCTGCACGGCGAGGATGTTGACCCCGCGCAACGCCAGGCTGGCCGTGAGCACCGACAGGTAGCCCGGCCGGTCGTCCACGGTCGCCCGGATCCGCCACAGCGTCATGGTGGCCTCCCTTCCCGTACGACCCTCGCCGGTCGCTGTTGCGGGCCGGTTGCCCGGCGGTGACGGCTCGGGTCCGGCCGCGCGACCTGCGCCACACCGGCCCGTCCGGGCGGCGCGCGCTCAGGGGTTGGCCGCCACCGGCGGCGCCCCGACCAGGTCGAGCCGGTCGCCGAGGATCACGGCGGCGGCCCGCACGAGCTGCGCCAGCCGGTCCACCTCGGTGGCGTGGAACGCCGCCGCGGCCGGCGTCCCGGCGCGTTCGCGGGCCACCACCAGCACCAGGCCGGCCCGGCCGAACGGCGCGACCGCGAAGTGCCCGCCGTCGGGCGCGGTCATCGCCCGGGCGCGCAGCGGCGTCACCTCCGGCAGCGGCGGCGGTACGGGGGCCCGCCAGCTCGCCGGCCCGACTGTCGCCTGCCCGGCGGCGCCACTGCGGGCGGCCCAGTCCACGGGCACCACGGCGGCGACGGCCCAGTCGGCGGCGAGCAGCCCCGGCACGGCGTCGACCAGGATGGCCACGCCCTCGGCGGGGCTGGCCGCGACCTGGGCCAGCAGTTCGGCGTCCTGTCCCGTGGTGGTGGGCGCGCCGATCGCCCGCCACACCCCGTCCACCCGTACGCCCGGGATGGCGGCCAGCCCGGCGAGCAGCCGCTCGACCCGCGCGGCGCCCGGCCAGACCACGGTGAAGTCGTCCACGGCCCGCCCGCCCAGCCGCTCCAGCACGATTACCTGGACGATGTCCGCGCCGGACACGCCCATGGTGCGCGCCACCTGCCCGAGCGTGCCCGGACGGTCCGGCAGGGTGACCCGAACTCGCAGCAACATGTCTGACCCTCCGCTCGGCGGGCCGGCGCCATCCGCCGGCGGGCTGGGCACCAGCCTGGCCGGTGGGCGTTTCGCCCCTGTTGCAGTGCCATGTCCCGAGGGTCAAATCCGACCTTGACAACATGGCGGAGCTGCCATCAACTATTCGGATGACCGAGCCCGCCGTCGACGCGTACGGGCCGGGGAGCGACGCCGCCCCCGCCGCCTCCCCCCGCGGGTTGGATCTCGACCGGCTCGCCGGCCATCTGGCGCGGCACCGGCCCGAGCTGGCCGGCGGGCCGCTGCGGGCCCGGCTGATCGCCGGCGGCAAGTCCAACCTGACCTACCTGCTGGACGCCGGCGGGCGGGAGGTCGTGCTGCGCCGCCCACCGCTCGGGCACGTGCTGGCCACCGCGCACGACATGGCCCGGGAATACCGGGTGATCTCCGCGCTGGCGCCGACCGACGTGCCGGTGCCGGAGGCGCTGCTGCTCTGCGCGGACCCCGAGGTGCTCGGCGCGCCGTTCTACCTGATGGAACGGGTGCGCGGCGACGTGTTCCGCACCCGCGCCCAGACCGACCCGCTGACCGCGGACCAGCGCCGGGGCCTGGCGATGGCGATGATGGACACCCTGGCCGCGCTGCACGCAGTCGAGCCGGCGTCGGTGGGCCTGGGCGACTTCGGCCGGCCGGAGGGCTACCTCGCCCGGCAGGTCCGTCGCTGGTCCGGTCAGCTCGACCGGTCCCGCAGCCGGCCGCTGCCCGGCATCGAGGAGCTGCGCGACCTGCTCGCCGCCACCGCGCCGGAGGGCGCCAACGCCGGCCGGATCGTGCACGGCGACTACCGGCTGGACAATCTCCTCGCCACCGTCGAGCCGGTGGCCGTTCGCGCGGTGCTCGACTGGGAGATGGCCACCCTCGGCGACCCGCTGGCCGACCTCGGGCTCCTGCTGACCTACTGGGACGTGCTCGGCGGCAGCGACTCGGCCGCCGGTAACCCGGTCGCCGACGGGCTCGGTCCGAACGCCGGCTTCCCCACCGGGTCGGAGCTCATCGAGCGTTACGCCGGGCGCGGCGACGTCGACGTCGGCCCGCTGCACTGGCACGTCGCGCTCGGCTGCTTCAAGCTCGCGGTGATCTGCGAGGGCATCCACTACCGGCACACGCTCGGGCAGACGCTCGGCGAGGGCTTCGACCGGATCGGCGACATGGTGGCACCGCTGGTCGAGCACGGGCTGACCGCCGCCAGGGAGCGGTGATGGACTTCGCGTACGACGCCCGCACGGAGCAGCTGCGGGCCGAGCTGACCGACTTCCTGGAGCGGCACGTCTATCCCGCCGAGCCGGTGCACGCCGAGCAGGTGGCCGCCGCCGGCGACCCGTGGGCCCGGCCGCCGGTGATGGCGGAGCTGAAGGCCGAGGCGCGCAAGCGCGGCCTGTGGAACCTCTTCCTGCCCGACCCGCGCCACGGCGCCGGCCTGACCAACCTCCAGTACGCCCCGCTGGCCGAGCTGACCGGGCGCAGCCCGCACCTGGCGCCGGAGGCGGTCAACTGCGCCGCACCGGACACGGGCAACATGGAGCTGCTCGCCGAGTTCGGCTCGCCGGAGCAGCAGGAGCGCTGGCTGCGCCCGCTGCTGGAGGGCGAGATCCGCTCGGCGTTCTGCATGACCGAGCCGGAGGTCGCCTCCTCCGACGCGACCAACATCGCCACCCGGATCGTCCGCGACGGCGACCACTACGTGGTCAACGGGCGCAAGTGGTGGTCGTCGGGCGCGATGGACCCGGCCTGCGAGATCTTCGTCGTGATGGGCAAGACCGACCCGGGGGCCGACCGGCACCGCCAGCAGAGCATGATCCTGGTGCCCCGGGACACCCCCGGCGTGACGGTCCGCCGCGGCATGACGGTGTTCGGCTACAGCGACGCCCCGCACGGCGGTCACGCCGAGATCGACTTCACCGACGTACGGGTGCCGGCGGCGAACCTGGTCGGGGCCGAGGGCGCCGGCTTCGCGATCGCGCAGGCCCGGCTCGGCCCGGGGCGGATCCACCACTGCATGCGGCTGATCGGCATGGCGGAGCGGGCCCTGGAACTGCTCTGCCGGCGGGTCACCCAACGGGTGGCGTTCGGCCGGCCGCTGGCCGAGCAGGGCGTGGTCCGCGAGTGGATCGCCGAGTCGCGGGTACGCATCGAGCAGGCCCGCCTGCTGGTGCTCAAGACCGCCTGGCTGATGGACACCGTCGGCAACAAGGGCGCGCACACCGAGATCCAGGCCATCAAGATCGCCACGCCGGCGATGGCGGAGTGGGTGATCGACAAGGCCGTCCAGGCGTACGGCGGCGCCGGCGTCAGCCAGGACACCCCGCTGGCCGCCCTCTGGGCCCAGGCCCGCACCCTGCGCCTGGCCGACGGCCCCGACGAGGTCCACCGCGCCTCCCTCGCCAAGCGCGAACTCCGCCGCCAAACCCCACCCCACCCCTGACCCCCCACCCCACCCCACCCCACCGTCACGCCGTCGCGCCGTCACGACGCCGAGCCGCTCACCCTCTCCGTCACGGCGTCACGCCGTCACGGCGTCACGGCGTCACGGCGTCACGGCGTCACGGCGTCACGGCGTCACG
>NZ_JBSGDY010000183.1:0-10807 GCF_053602615.1 Micromonospora sp. NPDC004336 | reverse complement strand
CGTAATTTATTATTTTTTGGGGGGGTGGCCCCTGTGGCCCCCCCCTCCGCCCCGCCCCCCCCGGTCCCCCCCCCCCGGGGCGCGGGGTCCCCCGGGGGGGGGGGCGGTCCCGCCGCCACCCCGGGGTCGGCCGGTCGCCGGTCAGGAGGCCGTGCAGGACCGCACCTGCGGGCGCGTCCAGTTGCCGTTGGTCATCGTGGTGAACCCGAAGACGTTGCCGCTGCCGTTGGACCGCATGGTCATGACGTACCCGCTGGTGTCCCAGCTCGGGGAGCCGTTCCAGGTGGCCGAGATCCGCTGCGGGGGCGTCACGGCGACGACCACGGTCCAGTTCGTCGCCCCGTCGACCACGACCTCGCTGTTGAACCGGTCGCCCCACCGCGTGCCGTCGCGCAGGGTGGCGGTGCAGCTGCCTCCGGGCGGCGGGGTCGTCGGGCTGCCGGTGGTCGGCGGCGTGCTGGTCGGCGGCGTCGTGCCGTTGTTGAGGGCGGCCAGGACCGCGTCGTACGCGGGCTTGCGGTTGCCGCCGTTGTCGAACAGCAGCGGGGTCTCGGAGGCGCGCCACGAGTCGCTGTCCCGGATGCCCCAGACGGTGATGCCGGTGCACCGGGCGACGGCCAGGCAGTCGTTGACCACGTTGCGGTACGTGGTGGGCGAGGCGCCGGCGATGTCCAGCTCGGTGATCTGCACGTCGACGCCGAGCGCCGCGAAGCTGGACAGCGTGGTGCGGTAGTTGCCCGGGTACGGCGAGCCGCTGTTGAAGTGCGACTGGAAGCCGACGCAGTCGATCGGCACGCCGCGCTGCTTGAAGTCGCGGACCATGTTGTACACGGCCTGGGTCTTGGCGTGGGTCCAGTCGTCGGTGTTGTAGTCGTTGTAACAGAGCTTGGCGCCCGGGTCGGCGGCGCGGGCGGCCCGGAACGCGGCCTCGATCCAGTCGTTGCCGGTGCGCTGGAGGTTGGAGTCGCGCCGGGCGCCGCTGCCGCCGTCGGCGAACGCCTCGTTCACCACGTCCCACGCCACGACCTGGCCGCGGTAGTGGGCGGCCACCTGGGTGACGTGGTTGAGCATCGCCTGGCGCAGCGCGCTTCCGCTCATGTTCTGCATCCAGCCCGGCTGCTGGGAGTGCCAGGCCAGGGTGTGGCCGCGCACGCTCATGCCCCGGCTGCGCGCGTGGTTGACGATCCGGTCCGCGTTGGCGAAGGTGAACTGCCCCTGCTGCGGCTCGGTGGCGTCGATCTTCATCTCGTTCTCGGGCGTCACGGAGTTGAACTCGCGGTTCAGGATCGTGACGTAGGTGTTGTCGCCGAGCTTGTTGGCGGCCACGGCGGTGCCGAAGTAGCGGCCGCGCTCCGCCGCGGACGCGCCCAGCGTGGTGCCGGCGCTGGCCGCGCCGGGCACGATCATCGCGCCGGCCGCGGCGAGCAGGCCCACGGCGGCCAGGACCAGGGCGCCGCGCGCTCGTGGGCTCGGCCTCGGACGGGTGTCCCGATGGCGCCTCTCGATCATCGTCGCTCCTTCTGTGGGGGTCGGTCCGCGTCCGTGGTGGGCGCGGGCCGGTGTGGTGGGGGTGTGCCGGGCCGAGCCGCCCGGCCGGACGCGCCCGGAGGACGCCGGCCGTTGCCATCGACCTCAATGGATGTGGAGTATGGCAGCGCCACGCATCGGCGAGCAACAGTTTCCGGAAAACTAACGATAGCTAAGGTCGATCTCGCGCCGACGGACGTGACAGAAAGGCCAGCTAGCTGACGTGCCGGAGCCGAGCGCCGGGCGGCCGGGGCATCCCGTGGAGAGGGCTGCCGGCCTCGTGTCGCCGGATGTTCCGGGACGGTTCCGTAACACGCCACTGTGGATGCGCCGCCCCCGGGCCCACCCGCGCCCACGACGAAGCCGGCCCGGCCGCGAGGCGGCCGGGCCGGACGCCGATCGGGTCGGCGGCGGTCGTGCGGGGTCAGGCGTCGCGCCTGGCGAGGCCCCCCATCTTCACCGCGGTGAACACCGCGGCGGCCAGCGCGACGTCGGAGAGCAGCATCAGGCCGATGGCGTACGAGCCCTGCACGCCGTACACCCAGCCCATCACCAGCGGCGGGACGAACCCGCCGAGGCCGCCGGCGGCGCCGACCAGCCCGGTGACCGCGCCCACCTGGTCGGCCGGGGCGACCTTGCCGACGAGGGCGAACACGGCGCCGCTGGCCGCGCCGAGCAGCAGCGCCATCCCCAGCAGCGCGACGGTCGCCACGGGCATCAGGGCGGGCTCGAAGGCCTGCACCACCGCGAAGGCGGCGACCCCGCCGAAGCACCACACCAGCACCGGCACCGGGTGCAGCCGGTCGGAGAGCCAACCGCCCACCGGCCGGGCGAGGACGGCGAGGACCACGAAGCCGGCCGTACGCAACGCGCCGTCGGCGGCGCTCAGGTCGTAGGTGGTGCGCAGGTAGGCCGGCAGGTACACGCTGAAGGCCACGAACCCGCCGAAGCCGACCGCGTACAGGAAGCAGAGCTGCCAGGTGACGGTCAGCCGGCCCACCGCGGCGAGGCGACGCCACGCCGAGCCGGTCGGCCGGACCCGGCCCGGTGCGTCGCGCAGCAGCAGGAACGACACGACCGCGTAACCGGCGAGGATCGCGGCCACCAGCAGGAACGGGGCCCGCTCGCCGTAGGCGTCGGCGAGCCGGACGGTGGTGAAGTTGGCGATCGCGGTGCCGCCCATGCCGATGCCGAACACGCCGATCGCGAAGCCGCGCCGCGCGGGCGGGTACCAGCCGGAGACCAGCGGCACGCCGACGGCGAAGGCGGTGCCGCCGATGCCGAGGAAGAATCCGGTCACGATCAGCGCCGGATAGGACGACACCACGCTCAGGGTCAGCACCGGCACGATCGTGGCGAGCGTGACCAGCGGGAAGACCACCCGGGCGCCGTACCGGTCGGTGAGCGCGCCCACCGGGATCCGGCCCAGCGACCCGACCACCACCGGCACGGCCACCAGCAGGGACTGGGCGGTGAAGCTGAGGTCCAGGCGCTCCTTGATGCCCGGGCCGAGCGGGCCCAGCAGCGCCCAGCCCCAGAAGTTGACCAGGAAGCCGAGGGTGGCCAGGACGAGCTGGGTCGTGGCGCCGGACCCGCCCGTCGTCGGCGCCCCGGCGGCGCCGGGGGAGGACGCCCCCGGCGCCGGGACGGTCCGGGTCGACTCTCCGTCACGCGCGATGCTCATGGCTGCTGCCTCCGTCGAATCGTGCTGGTACGGCGCTCACCGGCCCGAGCGGCTGCGGTCGCCGCGCGGGGTGGGCAGCGTCGGCGGTTCCCAGCCGGGCCGGCTCGGCCGCAGCCCGGGCCGGTCGTCGCGACTGCGGTACACGACGTACGGGCGGGTGGCGTAGCCGACCGGGGCGCTGAACGCGTGCACCAGCCGGGTGAACGGCCAGAACGCGAAGAGGGCGAACGCCGCCAGGATGTGGATCTGGAAGGCCACCGGCACGCCGGCCATGATCTCCGGGTCCGGCCGCAGGTAGAACAGCGACCGGAACCACGGGGAGACGGTCTCCCGGTAGTCGTAGCCGGGCCCCGAGACGTTGGCGCGCACGGTGGCCCAGAGGCCGAGCACGATCACGCCGGCGAGCACCACGTACATCGCCTTGTCGTTGCGGGTGGTGGCGGCGAAGACCGGCCCGGTGAGTCGCCGGCGGGCGACGAGGATGCCCAGCCCGATCAGGGTGCAGAAGCCGGCGACCGTGCCGACGAACACGGCCGTCAGGTGGTACGCGTGCTCGGTGATCCCCACCGCCTCGGTCCACGCCTTCGGGACCAGCAGGCCGCCGACGTGGCCGACGAGGACCATGAGCACCCCGAAGTGGAACAACGGGCTGCCCCACCGCAGGATGGTGCTCTCGTAGAGCTGCGACGACCGGGTGGTCCAGCCGAACTTGTCGTACCGGTAGCGCCAGATCAGCCCGCCGACCAGGACCACCAGGGACAGGTACGGGTACACGACCCACAGCAGCGTGTTCATCGGTCTTGCCCTCCGTTCGCGGTGGCGGTGCTCCGGGCGTTCACCGGCGGCCTCCGGTGGTGGCGGTGTCGACGAGGCCGAACGGCTCCAGCCCGACCTGCTCGACCGGCGGGCCGGTCCGGGCCAGCCGGGCGGCCGCGGCGAGGTCGGCCGGCCCGGCGGGCGGCAGCATCTCCCGGACGGCGGCCACCGCGTGCCGGTAGCCGGACCCCTCCCGCTCCAGCGCCGCCACCAGCAGGTCCAGGCCGACCCGGTTGTCGCGCAGCAGCCGCCATCCGCCGTCGTCCACGGCGGACAGGTCGAGCACCGCGGGCAGGAAGTCGGGCAGCTCGCCGTCGACCACCTCCAGGCCGGCCCGCTTGTACGCGGCGGTGAAGCCGACCAGGGCCTCGCCCCGCTTCCGGGTGTCCCCGCAGGTGTAGTAGGTCAGGTGCAGGCAGCAGCGGCGGCGGAAGTCGAACAGCTCGACGTACTCCGACCGGAGCCGGCCGGGCTCGGTGCCCGCGCGGTACGCGACGACCTCGCGCAGCGGCCCGGCGACCGCCGCCGGCAGCTCGTCGAGGGCGGCGCGCAGCACCGGCAGCGCCGCCATGACCTCGTCGTCCGGGTAACGCAGCAGCAGCGAGGCGGCCCGGGCCGCCACCGCCCGCCAGGTGGGCTCGCTCATCGTGCGCCGTCCTCCTGCTCGGGATCGCGGGGGCGGGGCGGGAAGAGCCCGCGCGGGGTGCCCTTGCCGTCCCAGTTGAGAAGGTTGACCCGGCGTGGCTCGTCGCCGGGGTCGGTGAAGGCGTCGGCGGTCTGCCGGTCGCGCAGCATGTGGAAGGTCTCCACCTGCACCGGCACCGGCGTGCCGGAGGACTCCCCGAAGGGACCCTGCCCGTACGGGCCGCCGCCGCCCATGCCCGGGCCGCCCTCGTAGTCGAGGCTGCACTCGGTGGCGATCTTCTCCAGCCGGTGCGCGTCCTCGGCGTGCGCGGTCGGGATGACGTAGCGCTGCTCGTACTTGGCGATGGCCAGCAGCCGGTACATCTCGTCCATCTGCGCGCCTGTCATGCCGACGGCGGCGGCGATCGACTCGTCGGGCGCCTCGCCGAGGTTGATCCGCCGCTGGTACGAGCGCATCGCGGCGAGCCGGTTGAGCACGGCGCGCACCGGCTCGGGATCCCCGGCGCTGAACAGCTCGGCGAGGTACTCCACCGGGATGCGCAGCGCGTCGATGGCGCCGAAGAGGTTGCCCGCGTCCTCCGCGTCGTGGCCGGTCTCGCGCAGCACGTCGGCCACCGGCGACAGCGGCGGGATGTACCAGACCATCGGCATGGTCCGGTACTCCGGGTGCAGCGGGAGCGCCACCTCGTACCTCATGATCAGGTCCCACACCGGGGAGCGCTGGGCGGCGTCGATCCAGTCGTCGGGGATGCCGGCGGCCCGGGCGGCCTCGGCCACGGCCGGGTCGTGCGGGTCGAGGAAGACCGAGCGCTGGGCCTCGTACAGGTCGTCCTCGTCCCGCACCGCCGCGGCCTCGGCGACCCGGTCGGCGTCGTAGAGCATCAGCCCCAGGTAGCGCAGCCGGCCCACGCAGGTCTCCGAGCAGATGGTCGGCTGCCCGATCTCGATGCGCGGGAAGCAGAACGTGCACTTCTCGGCCTTGCCGGTGCGGTGGTTGAAGTAGACCTTCTTGTACGGGCAGCCGGTGACGCACATCCGCCAGCCCCGGCAGCGGTCCTGGTCGACCAGGACGATGCCGTCCTCGGCCCGCTTGTAGATCGCCCCCGACGGGCAGGACGCGGCGCACGACGGGTTGAGGCAGTGCTCGCAGATGCGCGGCAGGAAGAACATGAACGTCTTCTCGAACTCCTGCTTCACCTGGTCGGAGACCTTGGCCAACACCGGGTCGCCGGCGGCGATCTCGTTGCCCCCGGCGAGCGAGTCGTCCCAGTTCGCGCTCCAGGTGATCTTCGTGTCGCGGCCGGTGAGCAGCGACTTGGGGCGGGCGACGGGGGTGTCGTCACCGGCCGGCGCGGTGAGCAGGTGCTCGTAGTCGTACGTCCACGGCTCGTAGTAGTCCCGCATGGACGGCAGCTTCGGGTTGGCGAAGATGCTGAACATCTTCTTCACCCGCCCGCCGGAGCGCGGCTTCAGCCGGCCCGTGCGGGTGCGGACCCAGCCGCCCTGCCAGCGCCCCTGGTCCTCGTAGGTGCGCGGGTAGCCCTGGCCGGGCCGGGTCTCCACGTTGTTGAACCAGACGTACTCGACGCCGGAGCGGTTGGTCCACGCCTGCTTGCACGTCACCGAGCAGGTGTGGCAGCCGATGCACTTGTCGAGGTTCATCACCATCGCCATCTGGGCCATGACGCGCATCAGTACTGCACCTCCTGCGAGCGGCGGCGGATCACGGTGACCTCGTCGCGCTGGTTGCCGGTCGGGCCCAGGTAGTTGAAGGCGAAGGAGAGCTGGGCGTACCCGCCGATGAGGTGGGTGGGCTTGACCAGCAGCCGGGTCAGCGAGTTGTGGATGCCGCCGCGCCGGCCGTTGACCTCGGCCTTCGGCACGTCGATCACCCGTTCCTGGGCGTGGTACATGTAGACCGTCCCCTCGGGCATCTTGTGGCTGACCACCGCCCGGCAGACCACCACGCCGTTGCGGTTCACCGCCTCGATCCACTCGTTGTCCCGCACGCCGATCTTCGCGGCGTCGGCCTCGCTCATCCACATCGTCGGCCCGCCCCGCGACAGCGTCAGCATCAGCAGGTTGTCCTGGTACTCGGAGTGGATCGACCACTTCGAGTGCGGCGTCAGATACCGCACGGTGATCTCCAGCTCGCCGTTGCGGCCCAGCCTCGGCTCGCCGAACAGCTTGTGCATGTCCAGCGGCGGCCGGAAGATCGGCAGCGCCTCGCCGGCCTCGTGCATCCAGTCGTGGTCGAGGAAGAAGTGCTGCCGGCCGGTGAGGGTGTGCCACGGCTTGAGCCGCTCGGTGTTGATGGTGAACGGCGAGTAGCGGCGCCCGCCGTGTTCGCTGCCCGACCACTCCGGACTGGTGATCACCGGCACCGGGCGGGACTGCGTGTCGGCGAAGGTGATCTGCTTGCCCTCGTGCTCGGCGGCCAGGTCGGCCAGGCGTACACCGGTGCGCCTCTCCACGTCGTGGAAACCGGCGGTGGCGACGCGGCCGTTGGTGGTGCCGGACAGCGCCAGGATCGCCTCGCAGGCGTGCACGTCCGTCGCCAGCGACGGCCGCCCGTCCGCGACGCCGCCGCGGATCTCGCCGTTCCTGCGCCGCAGGTACGCCACCTCGGGGCCGACGTCGACCGCCACGCCCTTGCCGGTGGTGCCGAGCGTGTCCATCAGCGGGCCCAGCGCGGCGAGCTTGTCGGCGACCGCCCCGTAGTCGCGCTCGACCACCAGCAGCTTCGGCATGGTCCGGCCGGGCACCGGCGTCTCGCCCTCGGCCGCCCAGTCGCGCACCCGGCCGTGCGGGGTCGCCATCGCGTCCGGGGTGTCGTGCAGCAGCGGCGCCGCGACGAGATCCTTTCGTACGCCGAGGTGTTCCGCCGCCAGCTTCGAGAACGCGCGGGCGATGCCGTGGAAGGCGGCGAAGTCGGTGCGGGTCTGCCACGGCGGGTTGATCGCCGGGGTGAACGCGTGCACGAAGGGGTGCATGTCGGTGCTGCTCAGGTCGTGCTTCTCGTACCAGGTGGCGGCCGGCAGCACGATGTCGGAGAAGAGCGTCGTGGAGGTCATCCGGAAGTCCAGCGACAGCAGCAGGTCGAGCTTGCCCTCCGGCGCCTCCTTGCGCCACGTCACCTCCGCGGGCCGCTGCTCCGGCGGCGCCTCGTCGGCGCGCAGGTTGGCGTCGGTGCCGAGCAGGTGCCGCAGGAAGTATTCGTTGCCCTTCGCCGACGAGCCGAGCAGGTTGGCCCGCCACACGGTCAGCACCCGCGGCCAGTTCCGCGGCGCGTCCGGGTCGGTGCAGGCGAAGCGCACCCGTCCCGCGCCGAGCTGCTCGGCCACCCAGCCGGCCGGGTCGTCGGGGCGGGCCGCCAGGGCCTCGTCGGCCAGGTCGAGCGGGCTGCGGTCGAACGTCGGCATCGAGGGCATCCAGCCCGCGCGCGCCGACTGCGCCAGCAGGTCCATCGTGTGCTTCCCGGCGAAGGCGCCCGTGCCGGTCGGCGAGGACACGACGTCCGCCGAGTACGTGTCGTAGCGCCACTGGTCGGTGTGGACGTACCAGAACGCGGTGCCGATCATCTGCCGTGGCGGGCGGACCCAGTCCAAGCCGAACGCGAGCTGCGCCCAGCCGGTCGCCGGGCGGCACTTCTCCTGCCCGACGTAGTGCGCCCAGCCGCCGCCGTTGACGCCCTGGCACCCGGTGAGGGTCACCAGCGCCAGGATCGCCCGGTAGGTGGCGTCGGAGTGGAACCAGTGGTTGGTGCCGGCGCCGAGCAGGATCATCGACCGGCCGCCGGAGCGTTCCGCGTTGTCGGCGAACTCCCGCGCCACCCGGGCGACCTGCGCCGCCGGCACGCCGGTGATCGGCTCCTGCCACGCCGGCGTGTACGGCGTCGCCACGTCGTCGTAGCCCGTCGGCCACTGCCCGGGCAGCCCGTCGCGGGCGACCCCGTACTGGGCCAGCAGCAGGTCGAACACGCTGGTCACCAGCTGGCCGTCGACGACGCGGGTCGGCACGCCCCGGCGCAGCACCTGCGGGGTGTCGGTGTCGAAGCGGGGCAGCTCCACCTCCACCGCGTCGCCGGCGCCCAGGCAGGTCAGCGCCGGCTCCACCTCGCCCAGGTCGAGGTTCCACTGCCCGTCCTGTTCGCCCCAGCGGTGCCCGAGGCTGCCGCGCGGGACGGCGGGCGCGTCGGTGGCCGAGTCCCACAGCACCGTCTTGAACGCCGCCTCCTTCCCGCTCTCGCCCAGGTCCTCGGCGGTGAGGAACTTGCCCGGCCGGTACGCCCCGTCCGCGCCCGGCTCCAGCGTCACCAGGAACGGCAGGTCGGTGAAGCGGCGCACGTAGTCGACGAAGCGCGGGGTGCGCCGGTCGACGAAGAACTCCTTGAGGACCACGTGCCCCATCGCCATCGCCAGCGCGCCGTCGGTGCCCGGCTGGGCGGGCATCCACTCGTCGGCGAACTTGACGTTGTCGGCGAAGTCGGGGCTGACCACCACGACCTTCTGCCCCCGGTAGCGCGCCTCGGCCATCCAGTGCGCGTCGGGGGTGCGGGTCACCGGCACGTTGGAGCCCCACATGACGAAGTAGGAGGCGTCCCACCAGTCACCGGACTCGGGCACGTCGGTCTGGTCGCCGAACACCTGCGGGGAGGCCACCGGCAGGTCGGCGTACCAGTCGTAGAAGGAGAGCATCGACCCGCCGAGCAGGGAGACGAACCGCGCGCCGACGGCGTGCGACACCATCGACATCGCCGGGATCGGGGAGAAGCCGGCGATCCGGTCCGGTCCGTACTCGGCGATCGTGTGCACGTGGGCGGCGGCGATCATCTCCTGTGCCTCGTCCCAGGAGATCCGCACCAGGCCGCCCTTGCCGCGCGCCTTCTGGTAGCGGCGGCGGCGCTCGGGATCGGCCTGGATCTCCGCCCACGCGGCCACCGGGTCACCGAGGCGGCCCTTGGCCTCCCGGTACATCTGCACCAGCACACCCCGCGCGTACGGGTACCGCACCCGGGTGGGGGAGTAGGTGTACCAGGAGAAGGCGGCGCCCCGGGGACAGCCGCGCGGCTCGTACTCCGGCCGGTCGGGCCCGACGCTCGGATAGTCGGTCTGCTGCTGCTCCCAGGTGATGATGCCGTCCTTGACGTACACCTTCCAGGAGCACGAGCCGGTGCAGTTGACGCCGTGCGTGGAGCGCACCACCTTGTCGTAGGACCAGCGGTCCCGGTAGAACGCGTCCGCCTCCCGGCCGCCGATCTGGTGCAGTGTCCGGCCGTCGGCGGACACCTCCGCGCGGCGGACCAGACCGCCCACCGCCAGCAGCGCCCGTCCGGCACCGTCGGTCGCTCGCGACATAAGCTCCATCCCTCAGGTAGATCGCCGTTCTGCCCACATTCGTGGTGGGTGCGCCGGAGCGCAACCGGAAGCGGGGTCCGGATGCCATCCTGTCGAGGCGTTGACCGGGGGAACCGGGCCGAAGGTCCCGAAGATCGTCAGCGATTCGTCATGCGGCCGATGCCGGACGAGTGCCGAGGCGGTCGAGGCCGGCTGGCGGTTCCGAACGACCTATCGGGCGGCGCCGGTCGGGGTGATCCGGTCCCAGGCCGGAATCGGCAGCGCGATCACCGCGGCGGGGAAGAGCCCGTGCTCCTCGTTGTCGATGTGCCGGTGCAGCCGGTCCAGCGCGGCCAGCACCGCCGGCCAGTCCGGCGCCGACCGGTCGACGCCGCCGAGCACACCGTGGATGTCGTCGTGCTCGGCGCAGAGCCTCTCCACCGCCTCGGCCAGGCTGCCCTCGGCCCGCAGTTCCTCGAAGAGCCCCCGCTCCTCGGTGGCGGTGTGCGGGACGAGGAGGGCCAGCAGGGCGTCCAGCGCCGCCGGCGCGTCGGCGGCGCCGGCCCGTACCGCCGCGCGGAGCCGGCCGGCCGCGTTCGCGATCGCCTCGTGCTCGTCGGAGAGCCGACCGATCAGAGGAAACTCCCGGCAGCCGCAGTAGTTGCACATCAGCACTCATCTCCCCGCATCACGGTGGCGTCCGTCCCCATCGTCGGCTCGGCGTGATCGCCGCCGACAGGGCCGATCGGCCCGGTACGCCCGGGGCGGCGGCCCCCGGGACGCCACCGCCCGCGGCGGG
>NZ_JBSGDY010000182.1:0-11040 GCF_053602615.1 Micromonospora sp. NPDC004336 | reverse complement strand
CCAGCGGGCGGGGTTCGAGCTGCTCGGGCGCGGGGGCGGTGCGCTGCCGCGGCGCCGTCGTCCGCCGGACCGCCGGCCCGTCGGCCAGGGCCAGGTCGAAGACGTTGCGGAAGAGCCGGGACATCGCCGCGTCGGTCGCCAGCGACCCGGCGAAGCTGATCGAGGAAGCGCTGAAGACGAACCCTCCGTTGGGCTTCTCCACCAGCACCATGGCCGCGCCGCCGCCGGTGTTCTGCCCCCGGGCGATGACCTCGCCCGGCTCGACCTCGCCGTCCAGGTTCAGCAGGGCGTCGGTCTCCCAGCCGCTGGCCGCGCCGTTGTAGCCGGCGAGGCCGAAGCGGCTGCCGACCGTCAGGCCGGTGCCGGCCAGCAGCTTGTGGTCGCGCAGGACCGCGTACGGGGCGAAGGTGAACCAGCTCGCGCTGGTGTAGTTGACCCCGAGCAGCTGCGAGGCCGGCAGGCCCAGCGAGTTGTAGGTGTCCCGCCGGCCCTCCGGGGTGCGGAACGTGACGGCGCTGCGGTCCTCGCTGAACCGCACCCGTTCGTAGAGGCCGTTGCCGCCGGCGTAGATGACCCGGCCGCCGCCGGCCTGGTAGTCGGCGAGGTGCTGGCGCATCTGCTCCGACCAGTACTCCGGGTGGCTGCCCAGCACCAGCACCCGGTAGCGGGTCAGCCAGCCGCCGGAGCCGTGCAGGTCGGTGTCGTCGTAGCAGTCGAACTCCAGCCCCTGCCGGGTCATCCAGCGCATCAGCAGCACGTCCGACCAGAGGGTGTGCTCCAGGTTTCCGGTGGCCTCGACGTTCAGCTCGGTGGACGGCCGGCGCAGCGTGAGGGTGCGCGTCCCCGCCAGGTCCCCGCAGTACTGGTAGTGCCCGCCCCACGTGTTGTAGGCGTGGTAGGTGTTCGTCGGCAGCAGCATCGCGATGTCGTGCCGGGGCGCCGCCGGTTTCACCACGAACGGCACGTGCCGGCGCAGCGAGTGCGGGCCCTCCAGCCGGGCGGCGTACAGGCCCGACGGCCAGTTCGACGGGACCGACAGCGTCAGGGTGTCCGACCAGTCGCAGCCCGAGTGCAGGTAGCCGGTCGGGAGCACCTGAAGCTTGCCGGTCACGTCCGTCGGCGCCTTCACCACCTCGGGCGGGCCCTCGGCGGGCGCCACCCGTACGACCGAGGCGGTGAACGTCGGGAAGGTGGTGGAGACGGCGATCCGGGCGGTCGAGCCGGCGGTCACGGTCGGCGTGCGCGCGTACCCCTGGAGGGCGGCCTGGCTCTGGAGGGTGAAGCCGCTGCCGACGGTGCGGCCGGAGCCGCCGTTGACCCAACTCGCCCGCCCGTCGGCGCCCACCCTGTTCCAGTTGGTGATCCGGTAGGCGACCAGGCCGCCCGTGGCGCGCCGGGCCGGGTCGCTCGGCCGCACGCCGTAGAGGGTGCCCTGCCCGCCGCAGACCAGCCCGTTGATGGTCAGCTCCTCGAAGCCGGCGCCGATCCGCATGCCGGAGCCGGCCGCCCACCGGCCGCCGCCCAGGTGCTGGTACCAGTAGAGGTTGCCGTGCCGGTACGCGTAGATCACCCCGGAGCCGTCCGCGACGCCCTGGTAGCTCTTGAAGCCCCGCGTGATCCGGCCACCGCCGGTCCACGTCCCCGTCGACGGGGTGTACTGGTAGCCGTAGAGGTCGCCGTCGGCGTCGACCCCGTAGACGGCGCCGCCGAAGCCGAAGAGGCGGGGGAACTTGCCGAAGCCGCTGCCGATCTGCCTGCTGCCGCTCCAGTAGCCGGCCCCGGTGGTGTAGTTGGTGCAGACGTAGCGGTAGTAGTGGATCGTGCCGTCCGCGCGTACCCCGTAGAGCGAGCCGTCCGCGCTGCCGAGGACCGTGCGGAACTGGTGCCAGCCCGACCCGATCCGGCGGCCGGAGCCGCTGGCCCACCCGGTCACCCCGGTCTGCCACCCCCAGTGCCGGTACCAGATCAGCGCCCCGTCGGCCTGGATGGCGAAGACGACCCCGTTGCCGCCCGGCACGAACTGGACGAACCGCTGCTCCGGGTCGTAGGTGGGGTCGGCGGCCCGTGCCGGCGCGGCGGGGGCGGCGAGCACCGCGGGCACGGCGGTGGTCGCCGCCAGCGCGCCGCCCGAGGCCAGCACACGACGCCGGGTGATCCGGCGGGAGACGCGCAGTGACATGTGTGAAGAACCTTTCCGTTATCGAGCCAGGGAAATCTAGCGACCCGGGAGGACCGCCGAGGACCCGGATCGGGAGGCGGAGGGGAAGGTGCCCGGAAGGCGGGGGAGACCGGCCGATCGGGGGATCCGCGCCGTCCGGCGGTTCGGTCGCGCGGGGGGCGCGGTGTGCTGGCCGAGGCGGGCGCGTCCGGCCGGATATCCTCGCCGGGGTCGTCACGGGGAGGGGGACGCGTGCTGGTCGTCCACGGGGTGTGGCGGTGGGGCGTCGGGCTCGCCGTCTGGGCCGAGGACAGCACGCTGCCGGCCCGCGCGCCGCGTCGCGCCGGTCGGCCGCCCCGGGAGCGGCCGCACCCGTTCGCCGCCGGCCACGCGGTGCTGGCCGCCGCGCTGGCCGACGCCGCCGAGCCCGCCGACCTCGACACGGCGCTGCTCACGCTTCCCACCCGGGCCGGCTCGCCGCTGGACTCACCGGAGCTGGTCCGCACCGCCGTCGCCGAGCCGGTCCGCGGGCCGGTCGCGCTCGCCGGGTGGCGCGTTCCCGTCCTGCGGTACGCCCCGGACGCCGCCCTGCCCCTGCTGCGCGGGCTGGGCGGGCTGGCCGTCGTGCCCGGCGCGACCCTGCGCCACCTCGCCGAGCTGGCCGACTTCGCGGTCGACCTGGCGGCCCGGGGCCGGGTTCTGCCCGGCCTCGCCGCTGCCACGGTGCCCCACTCCGCCGCCGACACGCCACCTCCCGGGGCCGCCGCCGGGACGCCGCGCTCGGCCGCCGGCTCGCCGCCTCCCGGGGTCGCCGCCGGGCCGGCGACCGCCGGGACGTTGCGCTCGGCCGGCACGCCCCCCGCCGGGGCCGCAGCCGGGCCGGTGACCGCCGGGCCCGGGCGGGACGACGACCGGTCCGCCGGGGACGGCCGGACGCGGGTGGCCGCCCGGGCGGTGTGGTGGCCCCTGCTGACCGGCACCGACGCAGCCTGGGCGCGGGCGCTCGCACTGGCGCTGCCGCCGGCCGCGCGCGCCGCCGGTCCGGCCCACGCGGGCGTCGTGGCCACCGCTCCGGCCCGATCCAGCCCTGCCGCTACCGGCCCCGCCACCGGTCCGGGCGGTGACGACGGGCCGGGCGCGCTGGTCGCCGACGCGCTCGACGCCCTCACCGACGCCGCGGTCCGGGCGGCCCTGGCGGAGACCGCGCTGGCCCGGGGCGTACGGCCGAACGGCGCGGTGCCCGCGTGGCTGGCCGCGCTGACCGGGCCGGTGCGGGACTTCACCGCGGAGCCGGCCGCGCTGGACACCCTCCGTGCCGAGCTGGACGCCTGGCAGCGCGACGCGGCCGGCGGCGCGGTGCGGGCGAGCTTCCGACTGGTCGAGCCCTCCGCCGACGAGATCGCCGAGCCGGTCGTCGTGGTGCCGGCCGACCCGGCGGCCACGGTCGCGACGGCCGGGCGGTGGCGGGTCGAGTTCGGGCTCCAGGCCGCCGACGAGCCGAGCCTGCACGTGGACGCCGGTCAGGTCTGGCGGGCGCCGGAGACCGTCGCCGGGCTCGCCGGCCGTGGGGGCGACCCGCAGGAGACGCTGCTCGCCGAGCTGGGCCGGGCCAGCCGGCTCTGGCCGGAGCTGGACACCGCCCTGCGTACCGCGACGCCCGAGGCGCTGGAGTTGGACGTCGAGGGCGCGCACCGGTTCCTCCGGGAGGGCGCGCCGGTGCTGCACGCCGCCGGCTTCGCCGTGCTGCTGCCGTCCTGGTGGCGGCGCCCGTCGTCCCGGCTCGGGGCGCGGCTGCAGGCCCGCAGCCGGACCGCCCCGGGCACCGTCGCCGGCGACGGCGGGGTCGGGCTGGACGCCCTGGTCGACTACCGCTGGGAGGTCGCCCTCGGCGACCAGCCGCTGACGGCCGAGGAGCTGGCGTCGCTGGCCGCGCTGAAGACCCCGCTCGTGCGGCTGCGGGGGCGCTGGGTGGAACTCGACCCGAAGCGGCTCGCCGCCGGCCTGCGGCTGCTCCGCTCCGCCGGCGAGCTGACCGTCGCCGACCTGCTCCGCCTCGGCCTGGCCGACGACGAGCAGCCGGACGCGCTTCCCGTGCTGGAGGTCGGCGCCGACGGCGCGCTCGGCGACCTGCTGGCCGGGGCGGTGGAGCGGCGGCTCACCCCGCTCGACCCGCCGCCCGCCTTCCACGGCACGCTGCGCCCCTACCAGCGGCGCGGCCTGGCCTGGCTGGCGTTCCTGCAGTCGCTCGGGCTGGGCGGGGTGCTCGCCGACGACATGGGGCTGGGCAAGACGGTGCAGTTGCTCGCCCTGCTCGCCGGGGACCCGCCGGAGGCCGGCCCGACGCTGCTGGTCTGCCCGATGTCGCTGGTCGGCAACTGGCAGCGGGAGGCGGCCCGGTTCACGCCGGGGCTGCGCGTACACGTGCACCACGGCGCGGAGCGGGCGCGGGGGGCGGCGTTCACCACGGCCGTGCACGACGCGGACCTGGTCCTCACCACCTACTCGGTGGCCGCCCGGGACGCGGTCGACCTGGCCGGCATCGACTGGCACCGGGTCGTCGTCGACGAGGCGCAGGCGATCAAGAACGCCGCCACCCGCCAGGCAGAGGCGGTCCGCGCGCTGCCCGCCCGGCACCGGATCGCGGTCACCGGCACGCCGGTGGAGAACCGGCTGGCCGACCTGTGGTCGATCATGCAGTTCGCCAACCCGGGGCTGCTGGGGCCGGCGGCGAGCTTCAAGAAGGCGTACGCCGAGCCGATCGAGCGGCACGGCGACGCCGAGGCGGCCGAGCGGCTGCGCCGGATCACCGGCCCGTTCGTGCTGCGCCGGCTCAAGACCGACTCCTCGATCATCTCCGACCTGCCCGAGAAGCTGGAGATGGAGGTGGTCTGCAACCTGACCGCCGAGCAGGCCTCGCTCTACCGGGCGGTGGTCGACGACATGCTGGCGCGCATCGAGTCCAGCGACGGCATCGAGCGGCGCGGGCTGGTGCTGGCCACCATGACCCGGCTCAAGCAGATCTGCAACCATCCGGCCCAGCTGCTGCGCGACGGCTCGGCGCTGCCCGGCCGCTCCGGCAAGCTGGCCCGGCTGGAGGAGATCCTGGACGAGGTCCTGGCGGCGGGGGAGCGGGCGCTGCTCTTCACCCAGTACGCCGAGTTCGGCGGCATGCTGCGCGGCCACCTGTCGGCCCGCTTCGGGCGGGAGGTGCTCTTCCTGCACGGCGGCGTCGGCAAGGCCGACCGGGACGCGATGGTCACCCGGTTCCAGTCCCCCGGCGGCCCGGCGATCTTCGTGCTGTCGCTCAAGGCGGGCGGCACCGGGCTCACCCTCACCGAGGCCAACCACGTGGTGCACGTCGACCGGTGGTGGAACCCGGCCGTCGAGGACCAGGCCACCGACCGGGCGTTCCGGATCGGCCAGCGGCGCCGGGTGCAGGTACGCAAGTTCGTCTGCGTCGGCACGGTGGAGGAGAAGGTGGCGGCGCTGATCGCCGACAAGCGCAGCCTCGCCGCCTCGGTCGTCGGTACCGGCGAACAGTGGGTCACCGAGCTGTCCACCGCCCAGCTGCGGGAGCTGTTCACCCTGGAGGCCGGGGCGGTGGTGGAGTGAGCGGGCCGGCGGAGGGCGGCGGGGCGGACGGCCGGTTCGCCGACTACGGCCGGCCGCGCCGGGTCGACGGCGGGCTGAGGGCGCGCAGCACCCGGGGCGCGATCGGGCGGTCCTGGTGGTCGCGGCGCTTCCTGGAGGTGCTGGAGTCCTTCGCCCTCGGCACCCGGCTCACCCGCGGCCGGTCGTACGCGCGGGCCGGCCAGGTGGTCAGCCTGGACGTCGCGCCCGGCACGGTCACCGCCGTCGTGCAGGGCTCCCGCCCGCAGCCGTACGAGGTGAGCATCGCGCTCACCCCGTTCCCGCCCGAACTCTGGTCCCGCGTCGAGGGCGAGCTGGCCGCCCAGGCGTTCTTCAGCGCCCGGCTGCTCGCCGGCGACCTGCCCGCCGAGCTGGAGGAGCTGTTCGCCGCGGCCGGCGCCCCGCTCTTCCCGGGCGGGGTGGCGGAGCTGCGCCAGCGGTGCAGCTGCCCCGACTTCGCGGTGCCCTGCAAGCACCTCGCGGCAACCTTCTACCTGCTGGCCGAGGCGTTCGACGCCGACCCGTTCCAGCTGCTGCACTGGCGGGGTCGCGGCCGGGCCGAGCTGCTCGACCGGCTGCGCGCCCTGCGGGCCGACGCGGCCACCGACGCCCCGGCGGGTCCGACCGACGCGCGACGTGCTGGTGCCGGCGGCGACGGGCCGTCCGGCGCGCAGCGGGGCGATGCCGGCGACGGGCCGTCCGGGGACGGCTCCGGCGGCGCTGCCACCGACGGCCGCCACGCCCCCGGCGCCGGGCCGTCCGCAGTGGACGGCGACGGGCGTGCCGTCGTGGACGTCGCGCCGGTCGGGGCCGCGCGGGTGCTGGCCGGTCTGCCGCCGGCGCCGCTGGCCGACGCGGTCGACCGGTTCTGGCTGCCCCCCGTCCCGCTGCCCGACCGGCCGCCCAGCCTCGCGACCGGACCGGACCTGCTGCTGCGGCAGCTCGGCGCGCCGGCCCCGGCCATCGGCGGGCCCGGCCTGGTCGAGCGGCTGCGCCGGGCGTACCGGCTCCTGGGCCGGTGAGGGCAGCCGGCGGCCCGCCGGGAGTGTCGTCGACGCCCCGTCACAGCCAGCGGCGGCGGAACCGCCACATGAGCGCGGCGTTGGCCACCAGGACCACCGCGCAGACCGCCCCGGCCAGCCGCCCGGCCAGCACGGTCATCGCCGGGAGCGAGGCCCACAGCACGATGGTCAACAGCATCAGCCACCGGCCGCGGCGGGCCCTGGCCCGGTGGTCGAGCCGGGCGAAGAACGCCGGGTCACTCTCCCTGAGCTGTCGGGTGATCTGCTCGAACCTGCGCTGATCCTCTTTGCTGAGCATGTGCCTTCCCCTCACGTGTTCAGCGGTTCGGCGGCATACCCGCTGCGGCGGCGGCTCACGCCGCCGGCCTGCTGCTACTTTGCGGCCCGCCGGTCCGGCGTCCCGCCCGGCCCGGGGCGGCGGCTCAGCGCAGGCTTATCCGCGCCTTAATTTTGCCTGTGCCGATGAATGCGGCGATCAGCGCCGGACGGCCGGGATTCGTTACGTCCGGGCCCCGGCGTGCCGCGTACGCCCTGCTCGGGAGGTCCGTGCCGGGGCGGGCGGAAATCCCCGGTCGCCAGCGGGTGCTGAGGGCCGCCTTAAGTGCCGTCGCGGGTGGTTTCCGCGCTGCTTGATGGCACCTGGGGCCTTGGTTACCGTCCCGTAAACCCCCCTCAGGCACGAGTCGCCGCACCTGCACCCCCATGCCCGGTCGCAGTCGTCGCGGCGCGTGGAGAACGGATTTGGTACATGCCCGACCAGAATGTGCCACCACGTCGACCGCGGGACGACCGCGGCTGGGACGGGCGCCAACGCCCCTCCTCCGACGGACACCGCGACACCTACACCCCCGCGCCGTACGGCCACGCCGCCCCCGCCCCGGCCGACCCGCGCGCCCCCTACGCGTACCAGAGTGGGCGCGGCCCGCAGTGGGTCGGCCCCGACGGCTTCGCCCGCCAGGGCGCCGCGCCCTCCGGCGGCCCCGGGCTGCCCAACCTGGACGATGACGACGAGCCGGGCCGCCGGGTCGGGCGCCGCAGGGCCCTCGCGGCGCTCGGCGGCACCGCGGCCGTGGTCGCCGGCGGCGCGGCCCTGGCCATGACCCCGCAGGTCCGCAGCCTCCTCGGCGACGACGTGGTGGCCGGCGACGCCACCGGCACCACGGTGACCGACGGCGCCCCCACCCGGCCGAGCGGGCAGCAGCCGAGCACGGTGCGCACCTACACCGAGCAGAACGAGAGCTACATGGGCTCCCGGGCCGGCGAGGCGCTCAAGAAGAACAACCCGGCCGGTGGCCGTACCTTCTCCGGGCCGGCCGCCGCCGCGGCGGAGACCAGGGTGACGGTCAGGACGGTGCTCGCCAAGGACCCCGTCCTGCACCTGGCCCGGCGGGCCACCTTCGGGGCCACCCCCCGGGTCCTCGCCGAGATCAAGGAGCGGGGCATCGACGGCTGGCTGCGCTGGCAGCTCGACCCCGAGAAGATCGCCCCGACGCGGGCGGAGCTGAAGCTCTCGGAGCTGCCGACGCTGAAGCTGAGCACGGCGCAGCTGCGCGAGCAGCGCGAGCAGCTCAACGAGCGGGGCGCGCACCCGGAGAAGGAGCTGGTGGACGCCACCGTCGCCCGGCAGATCTGGTCCGACCGGCAGCTCTTCGAGGTGATGGTCGACTTCTGGAACGACTTCCTGCACGTCGCCGCCGACTTCGACGGCGGCGAGGTCCACCGCGCCTCCTTCGACCGCGACGTCGTGCGGGCGCACGCCCTCGGCAGCTACCCCGAGATGCTGCTCGCCGCGAACCGGCACCCGGCGCTGCTGCTCTACCTCAACCAGAACGACTCCCGCGCGGACGCGGTCAACGAGAACCTGGCCCGGGAGAACCTGGAGCTGTACTCCGTCGGCGTCGACGGCGGCTACACCGAGAAGGACGTCCGGCAGGCGGCCCTGCTGCAGACCGGCCGGGGCGTCAGCGACGGCAGGTACGTGTTCCGCCCCGAGCGGCACTACGTCGGCAAGGTCAAGATCCTCGGCTTCACCCACGCGAACAGCTCCAAGGAACCGAAGAAGGCCGAGGCGGCCATCGACGCGTACCTGACGTACATCGCGCTGCACCCGTCGACCGCGAAGTACGTGGCGCAGAGCCTCGCCACCCGGTTCGTCTCGGACACCCCGCCGAAGTCCCTCGTGGACCGGCTGGCCCGGACGTACACCGCCAACAAGGGCATGATCAAGCCGGTGCTGATGACGCTGTTCAGCTCCTCGGAGTTCTGGGCGGCGGTCGGGCAGAAGGTGCGCCGGCCGATGGAATACCTGGTCGCCACGTACCGGGCCCTGGGCGTCGCCCCGGATGCCTCCCCGAAGCACGACAACGGCGACAGCCGGCGCACCCCGTACGCCCGGGGCCTGCGGCAGGTCCACGACAAGATGCGCGAGCTGGGCCAGTACCCGATGGGCCAGCCCACCCCGGACGGCTACCCGGACGTCTACGTCGCCTGGACCTCCGCCGGCACCATGGTCAACGGCTGGAACGAGGCGGGCGAACTGCTCGCCGGCCGACGCACCGTCTTCACCTACACCCGTCCCGAGAAGCTGGTGGCCAGGCCGCCGGGGACCGCGGGGGCGTACGTGGACGCGCTGGCCCTGCGACTGGTCGGCCAGAAGCTGAGCGCCAGGGAACGGTCCCTGATCCTCGGCGTGGCCGGCGTGGCTGCCGGCGACAGGGTCGACGCCACGTTCGACGGGGCCGTCACCGCCGTCGCGCGGGCGATCCTCGCTTCCCCCCAGCACCACCTCCGGTGAGGCACCTGATGGAGAAGACTGTGCACACGTTCCCCCTGCACCCCGAATGCCCCGACCTGCGGCGGCTGGCCGACGACCCGGCCGAGGCGCTGCTGCGGGCCGAGGCCGACGTCGTGGCCGCCGAGAACGCCGCCGAGGCCGACCGCTACCGGCGGCTGGAGGACCTGGAGGAGGCCCAGCAGGACGGCCGCGGCGTCACCCGGCGGACCTTCGTGGCCGGCGCCGCCGCCACCGCCACCGCCCTGGCCACCGCCCAGTTCGTCACCACCTCGGCGTCGTTCGCCGCCACGAAGACCGGCACGCTGATCCACGTCTTCCTCTACGGCGGGCTGGACGGGCTGAGCCTGGTCGCCCCTGCCGACGACCCGGTGCTGGCCAAGGCCCGCCCCGACCTGCTGCTCGCCGACGACTCCCTGGCGGCGGGGCGCGGCTTCAAGCTGACCAGCGCGTTCAAGCCGCTGGAGAAGTGGCTGCGCAGCGGCAACCTCGGCTTCGTCCCGGCGGTCTCCGACGAGCGGCTCTCCCGCAGCCACTTCCAGGCCGCGGACGCCTGCAACCTAGGCGGCCTGCCGAGCGAGACCGGCGGCCGGGGCTGGCTCGACAGCCTGGTCGACACGCTCGGCACGGGCACCGCGTTCCGCAGCGTCGGCATCGGCAGCACCCTGCCCCGCTCGCTGGTCGGCACCAACGGCGCGCTCTCCCTCAACAGCGTCGGCTCGCTGCGGCTCAACGGCGACGACCGCTACCGGGCCGCGACCGAGAAGGCGATCAAGGGGCTCTTCACCGGGATCAACCACCCCGTCCAGGAGGCCGTCCAGGACGGCCTGGGCGCGCTGGCCACCGCGCAGCGCCTCGCCGCCAAGCCGTACCAGCCGGCCGAGGGCGTCGAGTACAAGGGCGTCGGCTACGCGTTCCAGCAGCTCGCCCAGCTCATCAAGGGCGGCGCGAACGTCCGCGTCGCCACCGTCGGGATGGGCGGCTACGACACCCACGAGAACCAGGGCACCCGCGACGGCGGCCAGCTGCACCGGCGGCTCAACGAGCTGGCCGGCGCGATGGCGGCGTTCTTCACCGACCTGGGGGAGCGCTCCGCCGACGTGACGATCATGGTGTCCAGCGAGTTCGGCCGGCGGGTCGCCTCCAACGGCGGCGGCACCGACCACGGCCACGGCGGCGTGGTCGCCCTGCTCTCCGGCCGCCGGCTCGCCGGCTCGCTGCTCGGCAACTGGAAGGGCCTGAGCGACCTGGACTCCGGCGACGTGCCCGAGTACAACAACATGTTCGACGTCTACGGGTCTGTCGCGCAGGGGCGGTTCGGGCTGACCAACGCGCAGGTGGACAAGATCTTCCCGCGCCGGAAGTACACCCCGATGAAGCTGTACGCGTGACGTACCCGCGCACCCACGCCGCCGGCCGCCGCGCCGGGACCACACCGT
>NZ_JBSGDY010000181.1:0-11095 GCF_053602615.1 Micromonospora sp. NPDC004336 | reverse complement strand
GGCGGCGGGCGGCAGGCGGGCAGGCGGCCGGCAGGCGGGCAGGCGGCCGGCAGGCGGGCAGGCGGCCGGCAGGCGGGCAGGCGGCCGGCAGGCGGGCGGCGGGCAGCGGCCGGCGGGCGGCGGGCAGCGGGCGGCAGGCGGCGGGCGGCGCACCGTCGGTTCGGTTTGGGCGGTGGGCGGGTGCTCGGGTGGCGGGTGGCGGGACGGCTCAGCCGGCGCGGGTCTCGGCGGCCAGGTGGTCCAGTACGGCCCGCACGTCGTCGCCGGTCCGTGCCATGACGCGGCGTTGCCGGGCGGCGCCGTTGCCGTCCCGGCGCAACCGGACCAGCTGGTCGCGTACGTAGTCGAGGTCGCCGTGCCGGGCCAGCGCCGGCGTCACCGTGTCGACGAGGTCGCCAACCAGGTCCCAGGCGGGACGGGCGACGCCGGCGCGCAGGTCGATCAGGTCGCCCTCCAGCCCGTCGTGGGCGGCCCGCCAGTGCGCGGCGGAGACCAGGCAGTCGCGGATCCGCCGGGCGGGGACCCCGGCGCGGGCATCGTCGGCCAGCGTCGCGACGAGCGCGCGGACCAGACCCGCGACCAGCACGGTGTCGTCCACAGCCGGGCACACGTCGCCCACCCGGACCTCCACCGTGGGGTACGCGGCCGACGGGCGCGCGTACCAGTAGACCATCGCCGCGTCGAGCATGATCCCGGCGTTGATCAGGTCCGCCACCGTCGCCTCGTAGTCGGCGACCGACTCGAAGTGCGGGGTCGGCCCGATGCTGGGCCAGCGTTCCAGCTGCATGGAGCGCCAACTGGCGTGCCCGGTGTCGCGGCCGTCGTGCAGCGGCGAGTTGGCGGTGATCGCCTGCACGACCGGCAGCCACGGGCGCAGGTGGTTGCAGACCTGGACGGCAAGTTCACGGTCGGGCATCCCGACGTGCACGTGGCAGCCGCAGACGGCCGGGTCGTGCGCGACCGGCCCGAACCGCCGGGACATGGCGTGGTAGCGCGGTTTGTCCGGTACCGTCCGGTGCGGCTCGTGTACGGGCGTGGCACCGACGGCGACGAGTCGGGCCCCGGCGGCCTCGGCGGCGTCGCCGGCGGATCGGCGCAGCGCCACCAGGCGCGCACGCAGCTCGGCCAGGTCGGCGGTGACCGGCGTGACCATCTCCACCATGCTGTGCCGAAACTCCTGGCGGCTCTGGTCCCGGGCCGTCCCGGACAGGGCGGCCAGCACCCGGTCGGCAACCGGCAGGCTCTCCCCCGTGCGCGGGTCGAGCAGGAGATACTCCTCCTCCACCCCGAGCGTCAGCGTGGTCGGGTTGGAGGCGGTGGCGACTGCCGGACGGTACGTCATGGGTGCTCGGCGTCCGTTCCTCGGGCGGCGCGCCGGGCGCCGCGCTGCCGGATGACCCGGGGTTCCCGGCCCGACGACCGGGCAAACGCGCAGGCGAGGGCGCCGGCTGGCGGTGACCGGTCGACGGGCCACGACCTGACGGTGACCGGTCGACGGGCGGTCGACCGGGAACCGGGCCGGCCGGTCCGGGTGTCATCCGCCCGTCAGGGTCGAAGCCGCCCGCGTGGACAGGAAGGCGCGTTCGGCCGCGTTGTCGGTCCGCGCGGCGGCTGCCCGGTACGCCTGCGCCGCCTCCCCCGCCCGGCCCAGCCGGCGCAGCAGGTCCGCCCGGACGGCGTGGAACACGTGGTAGCCGGCCAGGTCGAGGCGGTCGACGGCGGCCAGCGCGACCTCCGGCCCGGCCACCTCGGCGAGCGCGACGGCCCGGTTCAGCGCCACCACCGGCCCCGGGGCGTACGCGGCGAGCTGGTCGTACAGCGTGAGGATCTGGGCCCAGTCGGTGCCGGCGGCGTCGGGCGCGTCGCTGTGCACGGCGGCGATCGCGGCCTGGATCTGGTACGGCCCGGGCCGGTCCCGGCGCAGACAGCGGCGGACCAGCGCCTGGCCCTCGGCGACGAGCCCGGCGTCCCACCGGCGGCGGTCCTGCTCCGGCAGCGGCACCAGGACGCCGCCGGCGGTGGTACGGGCGGGCCGGCGGGCCTCGGTGAGCAGCATCAGCGCCAGCAGCCCCGACGCCTCCGGCTCGTCCGGCATCAGCTCGACCAGCAGTCGGGCCAGCCGGATCGCCTCGGCGCACAGGTCGTCGCGGACGAGCCGGTCGCCGGAGCCGGCCGTGTGCCCCTCGGTGAAGATCAGGTAGAGCACGGCCAGCACGGTGGTGAGCCGGTCCGGCAGGTCGGCGTCGCGCGGCACCCGGTACGGGATGCGGGCGGCACGGATCTTCGCCTTGGCCCGGACGATCCGCTGGGCCATGGTCGCCTCCGACACGAGGAAGAGCCGGGCGATCTCGGCGGTGGTCAGCCCACCGAGCAGCCGCAGGGTCAGCGCGACCCGGGCGGCCGGGTTGAGTGCCGGATGGCAGCAGGTGAAGATCAGGCGGAGCCCGTCGTCGCGCACGGGTCCCTCCCCGGCCGGTACGTCGCGGGCGTGCAACAGGGCGGCCTGGGCCTGCCGGTCGGCCCGGGACGCCTCCCGCCGCAGCCGGTCGATCGCCCGGTTCCGGGCGGTGGTGATGATCCAGCCGGCCGGGCTGGGCGGCGGCCCGGTCTCCGGCCACCGCGCCACCGCCACGGCGAACGCCTCCTGCACCGCCTCCTCGGCGAGGTCGATGTCGCCGAGGAGGCGGACCAGGACGGCGACGGCGCGGCCGTACTCGGCGCGGAACACCGCCTCCACGTCGGGCATGGTCAGCTTCCGCCCCGGAACGGGCGCGCCTCGGTCGGCAGCGCGGTGGCCCGGAACCCCGGATCGTGCGTCCCGTCGCCGCCGGGCTGGTGGCCGCTGAGCACGTACCGTCTCATCACTTCCCCACGCCTCCCGGGGGCGGCACCGCCGCCCGGTTCCTCATCTCTTACACGAACCATCGCGGCCCGGATCGACGAGGCACCGCAGCTTTCGCGCTGCGGGCCGGGCCGGCGGTCCGCCCACGGCCGCATCGACGGCCCGGCGTACGTCGGCATCGGCGGCCCGGCCCATGCCGGCATCGGTCGCCCGGCCCACAGCGGCATCGGCGACCCGGGTGCACAGTGGGATCGGTCGTCCGGCCCACGGCGGGGCGGTCCGGCCCACGGCGGGGCGGTCCGGCCCATGGTCGTTCCGGCGACCCGGTGCACAGCGGAATCGGCCGTCCGGCCTACGCCGGGGCGGCTACGGCCCATGGTCGTTCCGGCGGACCGGCCAGCCGTCCGCTCAGGGCCGCAGGACCAGCTTGCCCACGGTGGCTCGCGCCTCCAGCGCGGCCAGCGCCTTCGGCCCGTCGGCCAGGTCGTAGACGGTGGGTCGACCGGGGGTGAGCACCCCGGCGGCCATCAGCGCGGACAGCTCGTCGGTCAGCTCGGCGAAGACCGCCGGCGCGTGCTGCGCCAGCACGCCGATGTGCAGGCCGATCAGGTGGATCTGGTGGGTGAAGTTCAGCTCCCAGTTGCTGATCGTGGCCTCGCCGCTGGCCACACCGTAGACGACGACACGGCCGGTGGCCCGGCGGGCGGCGTCCAGGCTGGCGCGGAAGGTGGCGCCGCCGACCGATTCCAGCACGAGGTCGGCGCCCCTGCCGTCCGTCAGCCGCAGCACCTCGGCGGCGACGTCGGCCTCGCGGTAGTCGATGACGTGGTGCGCGCCCAGCGCCCGCACCGTGTCGTGCTTACCGGCGGAGGCGGTGGCGATGACGGTCGCGCCGTAGTGCCGGGCCATCCGCACCGCCGCCTGGCCGACCCCGCCCGCCGCCGCGTGGACCAGCACCGTCTCGCCGGCGGCGAGCCGGCCCAGCGGCCGGAGCGCGGCGAGCGCGGTGGCCCAGTTGAGGATCAGACCCGGCGCCTGCTCGTCCGTCCAGCCCGCCGGCACCCGCGCCGTGCCGGCGGCGGGCAGCGCCAGGTATTCGGCGAACGCGCCGGCCCCGGCGCCGATGACGTGGTCGCCGAGGGCGAGGTCGGTCACCCCCTGCCCGAGCGCGACGACCTCCCCGGCGGCTTCGAAGCCGGCGACGTACGGCGCCTGCGGTCCACCGTGGTACGTGCCGCGCGTCTGCATGACGTCGGCGAAGTTGACGCCCGCGGCGCCGACCCGGATCAGCACCTCACCCGGGCCCGGGGCCGGTACGGGCGCGTCGGTGACGAGGCGCATGTCCTGCGGGCCGTTGAGGGTGGTCTGCCGCAGGGCACGCATGGTGGCCGGAATGCCCGACGGCAGGACGGCCGTGGCCGTCGGGGCGTTCGCCGGACGAGATACATCGGTGCGAGAAGTCATGCCCGGAGGCTAAAACCCTGCCGTAAGCGTCAGAGTCAAGCCCACTGTGACGCCCCCCTCCCCCACCCCTCTCCCCTCCCGCCCTCCCCACCCTCCCACCGCGTCGATCTTGCACTCGCTGCCCTCGATACGGGCGATTCACCCCATAAGTCGGGGCAGAAAGTGCAAGATCGACGCGCGGGGAGGGGCGCGGGAGGGGCGCGGGGGGGGGCGGGGGGGGGTTACGGGGTTGGGGCGGGGGTTTCGGGCGGGCGGGCCGGGTTTGTGGTGCAGGTGGTGTCGGCGCACGCCACGGTCGCGCCGGCGGCAGTTCGGGCGGCCCGCAGGTAGGTGCTCAGGGCGTCGCGGTTGCGGGTCAGGCTCCCGATGCGGCGATCGAGCTGGTCCCGTTGGCGGGCCACCTGCTCGATCATGTGCGAGCACGGCACCTGCGGCAACAGGTCCGCCGGCCCGTCGAGGTAGGGCAGGATCTCCCGGATGAGGCGGATCGGCAGGCCGGCGTCGAGCAGCCCGCGGATCTGCCGTACCGCCTCGACCGCGCCGTCGTCGAAGTCCCGGTAGCCGCTGCCGTCCCGCCGGGGCAGGATCAGCCCCTCCTGCTCGTAGTGGCGCAGCGCGCGGACGCTCACGCCGGTCGCCCGCGCCAGCTCCCCGATCCTCACGCGACATCCCCCGGCGGGTCGAGGGGCCGTTGCCGCGCCGTCACGACCCGGCCCCGAGCAGCGCCGCCACCGCGTCGGTGGGCTCCGGGTGGGCGGCCACCAGCGCGGCCAGCCCCGCCGGCACGCCGGTCGCGGTGTCGTCCGGCGTACGCCAGTCACCCGCGCAGCCGAGCAGCGCGGCGACGGCGTCGACCGGCTCCGGATGCCCGGTCAGCAGGGCCGTCACCGGCCCGGACGCGACGGCGGGAACCGCCGGCGGCGGGGCCGGCGCCGCCTCCCACGGCGGCACCCAGGAGTCCAGCGCGGGCAGCGATCCCGGGAAGGTGCGGCCGGCCTCGCGGACCAGCAGCGGCACCAGTTCCGGGCCGTGGTCGCGCAGGGTGGTGATCAGCGTGGGCAGCCAGGGCAGCAGGACCGGGTCGGGCAGCCGGGCGAACGCGGACGACATCACCTCCACCACGAACGGGGCGAGCCCCGGCACCGGCTCCAGCGCCTGCACGAACCCGCCGAGGTACTGCGGGAAGGCGGGCACCACCAGCGGGTTGCCGAGCAGCTCGGCGCAGCGCCCGCGCAGTTCGGCCAGGGACAGCAGGCCCAACTGGTGCCGGGCGGCCCACAGCAGCGCGACCTTGGCCGGCGCCTCCGGGTGGGACTGCGCGACGGCGAGTTCGAGCTGCGACCGGTCGCAGCCCAGCGAGACCGCCAGGCTCTCCATGCCGAACAGGAAACCCAGCATGGCCCCGACCTGCCGCACGCCGCTGTCGTCGTCGAGGAACGCCATGGGCAGCAGCGTGCAGTAGTGCGCGTATCCGGTGGTCACGAACGCCTCGCACCACGCCGGCAGCGACCCGGTTGCGCGGTGGTGGGCCAGCAGCCGCCGGATCCGGCGCAGCACCTCGGGCGCGTCGTCGACGGTGCGTTCGGCGGCGAGCAGCTCCACCGCCCGGTTTCCCAGCTCGTCGACGAGGCGCGCGTTGTCGAGCAGCAGGACCGCGTCCTCGACGGCCGCCAGGGCGACCGAGGCCGTGGCGTCCGGAGCCCGGACCGCCCGGCGCAGGCGCTGCTCCAGCACCTGCTCGACGGTGACGCCCTCGTAGCCCAGCTCGATGAGCGCCCGCTGGTGGCGGCCGAGGGCCAGGTCCCAGCTCTCCTGGATCGAGCGGTGTCCCAGCCGGCGCTCGCCCATGATGGGTCGTACCGCGTCGGGGGGCAGCAGGCGCCGCAGCCGCCAGAGCAGGTCGGAGCAGGGCGCCAGCGCGGGTTCGGCGTGCAGGTCCAGCAGGGCGCGCTGGATCGTACGCTTCTCCAGGTCCAGCCCGAGGGGACTGAGCCGGTCGTGGACGTCGCGGGCGAGCGGCGGAAGGGCCTCGTAGCCCACCTGGCCGATCCGGTCGCCGCCGAACAGGATCTCGCAGAGCCGGCGGACGTCCCGGCGCCCCGGGACGACGTCCTTCTCGATGCAGGTGACGGCCGCGTCGGCGAAGTCGTACGGGGTGGGCCGGGCGCGGTTGCGCAGGCCGGCGAGGAGGATCGAGGTCTCGAAGACCGCGATCGCGTCGGCGGTGCTGGCCAGGTAGCCGTTGCGCCGGGCCAGCCGGACGATGTCGACGCACCAGCCCCGCAGCTCGGCCTCGTCGAGGCCCTGCGCCGCCGGCGGCCGGCCGAGGAAACCGGAGAGCCGGTCGGCGACGGGGGCGGCGGGCGTGGGGGCCGCGGCGGCGCGGCGGCGGCCGGCCCGGGTGCGGGCGCCGCGCTGCCCCGACAGCCGGAACGGGGTCAGCCCCGTACGGGCCAGCGCCTTGCTCCAGGTCGCCGAGGCGATCGACACCGACCCGGGCGCGAGCCCGAACTGCGCCTCGATGGCGGAGTGGCTGGAGGGGATGAGCCCGTAGTGCCACCGGGTGCGGGTACGCGGACCGATCTCGAAGGGTGCGTCGGAGCGCAGCCCGAACTGCTCGACGCGGCTGGCGGCGTGGAACGCCCCGCAGACGTAGAGGCAGTCGGCGGGATCCGCCCCGGAGGCGGCGAGGTGCTGCCGCATCCGGGTCCACATGTAGCGCTCGCGGTCCGCGTCGCGGTCCCGCCCGTCCGCCCCGGCCGGGCGCAGCCGCCGGAACAGGCTGCCGATGAGCACCATCACCTGTCGGTAGGTGTCGTGGTCGGCGTCGGCCAGCGGCTGCTCGACGTACTGGTCCCACCACTCCGACCAGTGCCGCACCTTGCCGTGGTGCAGCAGGTACGCCTCGAGTTCCGCGAAGCGGGGCCGCAGGTCGCCGATCTCGACCCCGACCGCGTCCCCGTGCAGGGCCGCCTCCTCGCCCGCGCCGGCGGCGGGCTCGGCGTCGCCGTCGGCCGGCGTCTCGTCGGCGTCGCCGGGACGACGCGGCGACCACTGGAAGACGTGGTCGGTCGAGCGGTCCACCAGCACCAGCTCGACCCCCGGCGTCTCCGCCGCGTACGCGATGGCCTGGTATTCGGCGCTGGCCTCGGTGATCGGCGCGACGACGCTGAGCGGCCCCCAGTCGGCCGGGAAGCCCTCCAGCTCGGAGGCGAACGCCTGCACCGCCACCGGCAGCCGGCAGTTGCGCAGCTCGCCCAGCAGCGGCTGGAGGTCCTCGCAGAGCTCCAGGTAGATCACCTTCGGCTGTTTCGCGCGCAGCCGGCGGGCCATGGCCAGCGCCGAGGCCGGCGAGTGGTGGCAGACCGGGAAGATCTCCAGTTCCTCGCCGAGGGCCCGGTCGACGTCGTCGACGATGCCGGCGAGGATGTCGGCGACGGCACCCGGGTCGCCGGCGAAGGCGGTGGCGGCGGCCGTGAGCTGCTGGCGCAACGCGCCGAATGGCCCGGCCTCGGTGGGGGCGGTCACGACAGGGAGGCGATCGCCTGGCGGCCGCCGTCGAGGAAGCCCTCCCAGCCGCCGTCCTGCTTGGCGCGCGGCTCCACGACCCCGTGCAGGTACTTGTTGAGGATCGCCAGGTCCTCCGGGCTGCGCCGGGCCAGCGAGCCCACCAGCGAGCCGGCCAGCGTCGCGGCGCGCAGGGTGCGGTCGCCGAAGAACTGGCTGTGCAGGATGGCGTCCTCCAGGACGCCGATCTGCTCGGCGGTGGACAGCGCCGACTCCAGCTTCTCGTCGTCGCTGGTCGCCGAGGCGGCGGCGGCGCGCAGGTCGGCGAAGCTCTGCAGCAGGATGTCCAGCAGGTTGGGCGGCACGTCGAGGGCGATCTGGTGCCGGCGCAGCAGCTCCTCGGTGCGGAAGCGGACGATCTCGGCCTCGCTGCGCTTGTTGGTCACCACGGGGATCCGCACGAAGTTGAACCGCCGCTTGAGCGCGGAGGAGAGGTCGTTCACGCCCCGGTCCCGGCTGTTCGCAGTGGCGATGATCGAGAAGCCGGGCTTGGCGAAGACGATGTTGTCGTGGTCCAGCTCGGGGATGGAGACGTACTTCTCCGACAGGATCGAGATCAGCGCGTCCTGCACGTCGCTGGTGGAGCGGGTCAGCTCCTCGAACCGGCCGATCACGCCCTGCTCCATCGCGGTCATGATCGGCGACGGGATCATGGACTCCCGGGACTGGCCCCGGGCGATCACCATCGAGACGTTCCACGAGTACTTGATGTGGTCCTCGGTGGTGCCGGCGGTGCCCTGCACCACCAGGGTCGAGTTGCGGCAGATCGCGGCGGCCAGCAGCTCGGCGAGCCAGCTCTTGCCGGTGCCCGGGTCGCCGATCAGCAGCAGGCCGCGGTCCGACGCCAGGGTCACGATGCTCCGTTCGACGAACGTGCGGTCGCCGAACCACTTCTGCGGGATCTCCCGGTCGAGCCCGTCGGCCCGCTCGGAGCCGAGGACGAACAGGCGGACCATGCGGGGGCTCAGCCGCCACGAGAACGGCTTCGGGTCGGTGTCGACCGACTCCAGGTATGCGAGTTCCTCGGCGTACTTGACCTCGGCGGGGGCACGCAGCATCTCGGACATGAGGGGTTCGTTCTCCTAGGTGAGGAAGCTCTTGAGCTCGAAGACGAGTTTGCGGATGTGGCCGGAGACCACCGGCGTGCCCAGGTCCTTGAAGCGTTGCCGGAACCAGGGGTTGACGCTCTGCTGGCCCGAGCTGTTGACCGAGCCGACCGGGATGAACCGCACCCCGGAGCGGTGCACCGCCTCGATGCCGTCGAACAGCGGCTGGGAGCGGTCGAACTCGTAGAAGTCCGAGATCCACACCATGACCGTGTTCTTCGGTTCGACGATCTTCGGGCGGGCCAGCGCCATCGCCACCGGGCCGTCGTTGCCGCCGCCCAGGTTGGTGCGCAGCAGCACCTCGAACGGGTCGTGCACCCATGGCGTGAGGTCCAGCGCCCGCGTGTCGTACGCGATGAGGTGCACGTCCACCTTCGGCAGGCCGGCGAAGATCGACGCGAGGATGGTGCAGTTGACCATCGAGTCGACCATGGAGCCCGACTGGTCGACCACCACGATCAGCCGCGCCGGCGTGACCCGGCGGGCGGTCTGCCGGTAGTAGAGCCGGTCGACGTAGAGGCGCTCGTCCTCCGGGCTCCAGTTGGTCAGGTTCTGCCAGATGGTGCGGTCGAGGTCGAGGTTGCGGTAGACCCGCTTCGGCGGCACCGACCGGTCGACGACGCCGACGCTGGCCTGGGCGACCTGCGTACGCAGCACCTCCGCGACCTCGTCGACGAACCGCCGGATCAGCGCCTTGGCGTTCGCCAGCGCCACGCCGGAGAGGTTGGCCTTGTCCCGCAGCAACTGCTCGATCAGCGACATGCTCGGCGTCAACCGGCTGGCCAGGGCCGGATCGGCGAGCACCTCCCGCAGGTGCATCCGGCGGACGAGATCGCCCTCGAGGCCGGCCAGCACCCCGCCCAGGCCGTCGCCGCCGGCCTGCCGGCGCAGCCCGCCGGCCTCCAGGCCGAGCGCCTGCTCGAACCAGCCCGCGTCGGACTGCCACCGGGCCAACTGGCCGGCGTCGACCGGCCCGTGACCGGTGGCGAACACGTTGAGCAGCAGCTTCGACACCAGCGCGGCCCGGCGTACCTCCGCGGCGCCCGGCGCGACGGCCGGCGCGTCGCCGCCCGTCCCGACCTCGGCGGACCCGCCGTCCATCCCGGCCGCCGCGTCGACGCCGGCTCCACCCGCACCGGCGAGCACCTCGCGGCCCACTTCGGCGCTCGACCGCGCGGCTGGCCCGCCGGCCGTGGCCGGCTCCTGCCCCGGTTCGAGCAGGCCGCGCAGCTCGCCGGCGAGGTCCGGGAAGCGCTGGACGACCGTGTCCACCGACACCGCCGGGTCCAGCAGCGCGGCCGGCAGGCCAAGATCGTCGACGACCGCCATGCTGGCCGACTCCAGGGCGGGCTGCTCGTCGGGGTCGAAGAGCCGGGCGAGCAACCGCCAGTAGAGCACCTGGCGGCGGTTGGCGTCGGCGCGGTCGACGGGGGCCACGCCGACGCGCTCGCCGCCGGCACGGTCGGAAACGCCGCCAGCGCGGCCGGAAACGACGTCAGCGGGGGTGGGAACGCCGCCCGCGCGGTCGAGAACGGCGTCAGCGGACGTGGGAGCGGCGTCAGCGGAGATTGGAGCGCCGCCCGTGCGATCGGGAGCGGCGTCAGCGGGGGTGCGGGAGTCGGTCATCGGCGCAGCAACCGTCCCGCGCGCTCGCGCAGCACCGCCACGGCGTCGCCCGCCCTGGCGTCGGCCTTGGCCACCTTCGGGTCGGTGATCCCCCGGGCCCAGTCGCCGGTGTGGGCGACGACCGGCTTGCGCTTGACGGTGGACTGCACCGCCAGCGGCTGGAGCAGCCATCGGCCGTCGTCCCACCGCAGCAGGCCGAGGCAGGCGGACGAGGCCGCGACCAGCTCGGGCGTGACCGGGCCGCAGGACGGCAGCCGGTCGACCGCGACGGCGAGCGGATGGCCGTCGAGCTCGACGGTGAGCGCGCCCTCGTCGTCGCGCACCGCGTAGCCCTCCAGCAGGACGGGCTCCGCGATCCCGGCCGGATGCCGGTCCAGCGGCGCCGACGCCGCCGCGCCGGTAGGCTCGGCGTCGTGGCCGCGACGATGACCGGGGAGCCAGGCTCCCGGCAGACCCGCCGGGGTCTGGTCCACGCACTGGTCGAGCGTTT